>NZ_JAAVVD010000024.1:0-122751 GCF_018449755.1 Variovorax sp. dw_954
CCGACGGCTGGGCAGGTGGGGGGCCCCCCCCGCCCGCCCCCCCTTGGCCCCCCCCGGTCCCCCCCCCCCGCCCGCCGCTGCCCGTGGACGAACGGCCGGTATCGCCGCCGCCGCCGCCGCTGCCGGTGGACGAACGACCGGTGTTGCCACCATCGCCGCCGGTGCCGCCGTTCGCAGCCGCGGCTGCCCTGCCGCCATTTCCGGCCGTGGTCGTGGCATCGCCGCCCGACGCGCCGCCATTGGAACCGCCGCCTGAGCCCCTGCCACCATTGCCGGCGCTTGCGCTGCCATTGGTGTTGCTGCCATTGGAAGCGCTGCCATTGGTGGCGCTGCCGCCTCCGCCGCCGAGCGCGGCCTGGCCGGTTCCGCCTGTCGCACCGGTGCCGGTGCCAGAAGCCGTGCCGCCTCTACCCGTGCCGCCAGCGCCACCATACGCCTTGCCGCCATTGGCATTGCCTGAATTCGACGGGTTGTTGCCGATGCCATAGACCGTGTTGCCCGAAACCGCGCCCGTCAGCTCGCTGTAGCCCGTGATGTGCGAGGACGTGCTGTTGAACGCGTTGTCGAACGTACCGCTTGATCCGTTGTTCAGCGCGGCCGAGCGCGCCGCACTCGCCGTGTTGTCCCCGGAGGTGGCTTCCCCTCCCCTGTCTGCTGTCTGAGCCCCGCTATCCGCGTACGCGGCTCCGGTGAAGGCCAGCGCAAGTGCAGCGGCCAGTAAAGTCTTTTTCATACAGTCTCCAAAAGGTTGATGAAGAAAGGGCAGGACATGCGATCGACTTGCGCAACCGCAAATCGGAGGCGTCCTCTGCAACTTCGGTACCAACCCGCGAATCTGATCTTGTGAATCGCCTCGCTTTCATTGGAGAAAAGAGTTGGGCGACCCCTGCGCGCATACGCCTTCGAGTGAGCGGGACGACTGAAAACGAGGCTGCCGCGCGCGGGTTCTGTCACGCCACCTTGACGAATCGGGCTCGCTCTCGACCTCGTTGCAACAGCCTTGCCTCTCAACGGCTTACAAGCGCCATGTAAAGCCGCCGTCCGGAACCGTCACATCGACGTGACGCATGCGTGCCCAGCCTTCGCGTCGCACGGCCCGCCATCCCGCCTGAAAGCCAGTGCTGGCGCGATTTCCGCGGCGGAGCCGCCGTTTTTTGCGAGGTGCCACAAGCCCGTGACACCGGCCCATCCATTTCCAATTTTGTTTACCTTTGTTTGCAAATACTTCTTGCCACGATTTGAAGGAAACACTTACGCTCACGCCTGCTACCTCACACCTAGAAACACTTGAGGGGACAAGATGACGCCTTTACATCCGCACAAGCTGCGCGCACTGGTGGTGGTGTGTTCTTCCCTGGCATGCGCAGGGGCTTTCGCCCAGTCCGAATCGACCACGAACAGCCCGCCCAAGAGCGGCGCCAAGCCTCCCGCAAAAAGTACCAGGCCACCAGCCGCACGTGAAAGCGTCCTGCAACGCCAGGTCAACGCCCAGGGGCAGCAGATCGAGGCGCTGAAGAAGCAGGTGGCCGACCAGGATGCGCGCTACCGCGAACTGCAGGAGCGCCTCGACAAGGACGCCGCGCGTATCGCGAGCACGCCTGTCCGGCCGAGCGCCGCGGCGGCCTTCGGCGGCGCTGCCGTCGCCGACGGCGCCAGGCCCGCGCCGGCACCCACGGACGGCGGCGAGCGCCCGGTGCGTGTGGGCGTCGCGCCGGCCGCCACCCCCGAGCCGCAGGCGCCCGTGGCGCAGCTGTTCGACGAGCCCAGCGTGCTCACGCCGCGGGGCCACTTCGTGTTCGAACCCTCGCTGCAGTACGGCTACTCGTCCAGCAACCGGGTGGCGCTGGTCGGCTACACCGTGATCCCGGCGATCCTGATCGGGCTGATCGACGTGCGCGAGCAGAAGAGCAACACCTTCATCGGCGCGCTGACCGGCCGCTGGGGCGTAACCAGCCGCATGGAGCTGGAACTGAAGCTGCCATACGTCGCACGCTCCGATGCCACCGTGAGCCGCGAGGTCTTCACCGGCTCGGCGCAGGACAACGTCTTCAATACAAAGGGGAATGGCATCGGCGACGTGGAAGCGGCCATGCGCTACCAGCTGAACGCCGGCAAGGACGGCTGGCCCTACCTGGTCGGCGGGCTGCGCTTCAAGTCGCGCACGGGCAAGGACCCGTTCAGCGTCGTGACCGATTGCGTGACCCGTTGCGTGGGCAACACCACGGGCACCGGGCTGCCGACGGAACTGCCGACCGGCTCGGGCTTCTATTCATTGCAGCCCAGCCTGACCTGGCTGTTCCCGACCGACCCCGCGGTGTTCTTCGGCGGCATCAACTACACCTACAACTTCGGCCGCAACAACGTGAGCCGCACGGTGCTCAACGGCCAGACCGAGCAGCTCGGCGACGTCAAGCCGGGCAACGCCTGGGGCCTGAACCTGGGCATGGGCCTGGCGTTGAACGACCGCTCTTCCTTCAGCCTGGGCGTGGAGCTGTATTCCGTCGGCCCCACCCAGCAGAACGGCCAGACGGTCGCGGGCTCGGTGCGCACGCAGCTCGCTTCGCTGCTGCTGGGCTATTCCTACCGGATGAACGACCGCTCGACGATGAACTTGTCGGTCGGCGCCGGCCTCACGCGCGACACGCCGGACCTCACCCTGACCATGCGGGTGCCTTTCTCCTTCTGACCCCTTCTGACGGCTACAACGGCCACCGTGCCACCCTCATGCAACCGCAACACATCCTTTGCCTGAATCTCGAAGGCGACGCCGAAACCGCGGCGACGCAACTGACCGCGAACGGCTGGAGCGTCACGCAGGCGCGCGACGTCGGCTCGGCCGTGCGCATCCTGACGCACGGGAGCTTCCATGTCGGCCTGCTCATCGTCGGCGCCAAGCTGGGCGTGCCGGCCTCCGCCGTGGAGGCGCTGGTGGGCGCGTCGGACACCACGCAGTGGGTCGCGCTGTGCCAGCCCGAGGCGCTGGAGTCCGCCGAGTTCCGCGACCTGGTGCTCAACTGCTTCTTCGACGAACAGGTGCTGCCGGTGGACTGGGGCGACCTCTCGATGATGCTCGGCCATGCGCGCCAGCGCGGCATGCTCAAGCGCCGCCACCGGGCCGACGCGCGATCGGTCGATGCGCTCGGCATGGTGGGCCAGGGGGCCGACATGGCGCGCCTGCGCTCGGAAATCCGCAAGGTGGCGCAGACCGACGCGCCGGTGCTCATCGGCGGCGAAAGCGGCAGCGGCAAGGAACTGGCGGCGCGCGCCATCCACCAATGCTCGCAACGCGCGTCGGGGCCGTTCGTGGTGGTCAATTGCGGCGCCATCGCGCCGACGCTGATCCAGTCGGAACTGTTCGGGCATGAGCGTGGGGCCTTCACCGGCGCATCGGCGGAACGGCGCGGGCTGATCGAGGCGGCCAGCGGCGGCACGATCTTCCTCGACGAGATCGGCGACCTGCCGATCGAGCTGCAGACCAACCTGCTGCGCTTCCTGCAGGAGAAGACCATCAACCGCGTGGGCGCCGTGCGCAACCTGCACGTCGACGTGCGCGTGGTGGCTGCATCGCATGTGAACCTGGCCGAAGCGGTGGCCGTGGGCCAGTTCCGCGAGGACTTGTTCTATCGGCTCAACGTGCTGTCGATCGACGTGATGCCCTTGCGCCGGCGCATGGAGGACGTGCCGATCCTGGCCGAGCACTTCTTCCAGCGCTGCGCCGCCAAGACCCGCACCCATGCGCGCGGCTTCAGCCGGCAGTCGATGGAGGCCATGCAGGCCCACGCCTGGCCGGGCAACGTGCGCGAGCTGTTCAACCGCGTGCAGCGCGCCGTGGTGATGACCGACCGCCGCCTGATCGCGCCGGCCGACCTGGGCCTGTCGATGGCCGACAGCACCATCGGCATGGCGCTGAACACCGCGCGGATCACCGCCGAACGCGACGTGATCTGCCTCACGCTGAACCGCGTGGGCCGCAACATCACGCATGCGGCGCGCGAGCTGGGCGTCTCGCGCATGACGCTTTATCGCCTCATGGACAAGCACAGCATCGCGCTGGAGGCGGAACCCCGCCAGCAATCGGCGACGTGGGGCTCGGCGGCCAAGCCGATGCGGTCCAACGCGACGAGCGTGTCAGGGTTCGGGACGTCTACGTAGCAAGGAGCCGGCGTTGCCCGGCTCCCGCAGGTCTGCGGAGACCCGTCGGCCTCAAGCCAGGGCCTTCGCCGCAGCCATCGCCTTCCCGATCTCCACGGTGCCTTGCGCGGCGCCGCTCATCGGCACCTGCTCGCCGGCGCGGTCGGTCACCTCGGCAAGGCGGGCTAGGAGTTCCTCGGGTGCGTCGGGTGCGATGCCGATGTACGCACCCTGGGTCAGCGTGATGTGCGCCGCTTCGAACGAGCCGGCGCCGGCGCAGAGGATGGCGCGCGTCGGCGCATCCTGCGAGGCCAGCACCAGCATGGCGGGGACCACGCCTTCGGGCTTCAGGGCCTCAAGCACTTCGGCGGGCATCAGGTCCTCGGTCATGCGCGTGGCGGCCGTGGGCGCCAGGCAGTTGACGCGGATGTTGTTCTTCGCGCCTTCGATGCTCAGCGTCTGCATCAGGCCGACCAGCGCCATCTTGGCCGCGCCGTAGTTGCTCTGGCCGAAGTTGCCGTACAGGCCCGACGACGAAGTGGTCATCACGATGCGGCCGTACTTCTGTTCGTTCATCAGCGCCCAGACGGCCTTGGTGCAGTTCACCGCGCCCATCAGGTGGACGTCCATCACGAGCTTGAAGTCGGCCAGTTCCATCTTGGCAAAGCTCTTGTCGCGCAGGATGCCGGCGTTGTTGATGAGGATGTCGACGCGGCCCCAGGCGTCCACGGCCTGCTGCACCATGGCCTGCACGGCCTCGAAGTCGGTGACCGATGCGCCGTTGGCAATCGCTTCGCCGCCGGCGGCCCTGATCTCGTCGACCACGGCCTGCGCCGCGCTGACCGAGCCGCCCGAGCCGTCGCGGGCGCCGCCCAGATCGTTCACCACCACCTTGGCGCCGCGCGCCGCAAGGGCCAAAGCATGCTGCCGGCCCAGTCCGCCACCTGCGCCGGTGACGATGGCCACGCGGCCCTTGAATTCGATTGACATATTGCTCCTGTGAATGTGCGGGCAGTGCCCTTGCAAAAAGCATCGAATTTAAGGCACGTGGGAGCCGGAAGCCGTCACATCGGTTCATGATGAGGCAGGCAAACCGCCCGAAAGTGTTGAATTGGTCGAGGAGGCACCATGCAAATTCAAGTGAACGCCAGCAATGGCATCGAGAACAAGGATGCGCTGGAGCGCTGGGCAGACACGGAAATCAAGGGAATGCTGGCGCGATTCCTGGAAGAGGTCACGCGCGTCGAGGTGCACATGAGCGGCGAGACACCTGGCAAGAGCGGCGGCGGCGACAAGCGCTGCACGATGGAAGCACGGCTCGCGCATCACCAGCCGGTGGCGGCGACACACGATGCGCCAACGCAGGACGAGGCCTTCCGCGGTGCGCTGGCCAAGCTCAAGCGCCTGGTCGAGCACACGCTGGCCCGCATCGAAGGCCGCCGCGACCGCGATTCGATACGCAAGGACGTGGATATCGCGCCGGAGTGAAGCGGCGGTGCGGGCTCGACACAGGAGGCGCGCGTCCTCGCGGGGGACTTGATCAGCGCCTCAGTTGAGCCAGGAATTCGCCCAGGCGCTGGTTGACCGCCTCCGGCTGCTCCTGCTGCACCCAGTGGCCGGCGCCATTCACGAGGTGGACCGCGCGCAGGTCGGTGCAGGCCCTTCGCTTCATGGCCTCGAAGGCGCCCGGCACCTGGTGCACGCCCCAATCCTGGCGTCCGGCGATGAAACAGGCGGGCACGTCGATGGTCTTGCCCGCGAAGGTCTGCAACTCGGCCGCGAAGCGCGCAGACGTACCGCAGCGATACCACTGCAAGCCGCCCTGGAAGCCGTTGCGCGCGTACTCGGCGCTGTAGACCCGCAAGGCCTCGTCGGGCAGCCACCGGCAGGCGGAGATCGCCTCGGGCGAAGGCATCTCGGCGGCCACCGTGGCGGCCATGTCCAGGGCCATGTCCATCACGTAGTAGGTGGGCAGCGTGGCCAGCGCGTCGGCGTCGAGGCCGGGCAAGGAATGCGGCCGGTTGCCGGGCCAATCGGCGCTCTTGTGGTGGTAGTAGGCGCGCAGCAAATCGTGCACGCCTTGTATCGCGCCGTGCATATCGGCATTGGCCTCGGGCGTCGAGTAGTACCACTGGTAGTGCTTGCGCGGACGCGGCAGCGCGGCCAGGGCGGCGAGCACGTCAGCCATCGACGCACGGGCGGGTGTGGGATGTCCGACTGTGTCGAAGGGCAGCGCGGGCGGACCCGCGAAGGGCGCGCTCATCAAGACCACGGAGCGGAACACATCGGGCCGCAGCAACGCGCACCATGCCGCCACCGGCGAACCGAAATCATGGCCGACCACCGCCGCCACCTGTCGATGGCCGAGCGTGAACACCAGGCCGAGCACGTCACGCACGAGGTTGAGCATGCGAAAGGAGGCGAGATCGCCTTCGTCGTAGCGCGCATCCCATCCGGTGGTGCGGCCATAGCCGCGCTGGTCCGGCGCGATCACATGAAAGCCCAGCGCCGCCAGCGGCAGCATCTGGTGGCGCCAGCTGAAGGCCAGTTCCGGAAAGCCGTGCAGCAGCACGACCAGGGGTCGGCCGGGCTGCTCGAAGCCGGCTTCGAGCCAGTGCATCTGCAGGCCGTTGCCGTTGTCGGCGAAGCGGGAGCGCACGCCCTCGGGGAGCGGCAACGGGGACAGGTCCGTGGGCATGGGCTCGACTGTAGCGAGCCGCGCACACCGGGTCGTCAGTGCTGCTGGACGCGGCGCGACTCGAACCAGTCGACCAGCAATTCGAGTTCGGAGGACTTGTCGAAGAAGGCATCGACGCCGAGCGCCTGCGAACGCTCGCGCATCTCGGCCGTCGCGTAGTTGGTGAGCACGATCACCTGCTGGTTCTCGCTGCGGTCGCGGCAGGCCTTGATGACGCCGAAGCCGTTGCCCTGCAGCAGGAAAAGATCGACGATGGCCAGCTCCCAGTCATCCCGATGCGTGTGCAACCAGGCGACGGCTTCGTTTTCCGAAGCAGCACAGGCCACCACCTGGGCCTCGACCACGTCCTCGAGGAAACCCACGAGGTTTTCCCTGATGAGCGAACTGTCTTCCACGAGATATGTCTTGCAAGCCATGTGCTCACACTGCGCGTCCGCGATGGAGACGTCGGTGAGCGATGCGGTTCAAAGTGGGTAGGCGCTCGCCTACCAAGGCAGGCAGGTGCCTGCCTCTGACTACTCCCTCTCCCCTCGGGGAGAGGGTCGGGGTGAGGGCAAGCCCGGGTGGAAAGCGGCAGGCGACTGTTGCGGCGCGGACCCTCACCCCAGCCCTCTCCCCAAGGGGAGACGGAGTGAACGGCTGGGCCCCGCGACGGGGCCCAGAATCTCAAGCGGCTACAGCCGCCCGACTCCGTATCCCCAAGCGCGCCGGGGAAACATACTGCTCGCGATAAATCTCGAACGGCATCGTGTCCGCCGCCTCGATCGACGCCTGTGCATCGAGCGAGTCCTGCGTCATCTGCTCGAAATGCGCGAGCTGGTGCGGCTCGAGCGGCTGCGCCAGGATGGCCTGGCGCGTCCGCTCCGACTGGGCACGCACGAAGCCGATGAAGGAGTTGTCATGGGCACTGGCCATCGCCGCCAGCACCCGCGCTGACGGCAGGCCGTCCGGATTCTGGAGCCCGGCCGAAGCAGCGGCCAGGGCATCGGCATAGTCATGGCCGCCATGCGCCGCATCCAGCGCAGCGGCGATCGGCGCGAACTCCTCGACCAGCTTCGCGCCCCAGTCGGCAAGCGGCACATCGGCCCCCGCTTGCCGCAATTTCAGTCCGGGCTCGCGGCCGCGCGCGGCGGTCAGGTGCTGGTTGTGCGCCAGCTCGGCGATTTCCTGCGGCGTGTCGTCGGGGCTGTCGCTGAGCAGGCAGTGCAGCAGGAACACGTCGATGAAGCGCATGGTCTGCGCCGAGATGCCGACCGGCTCGAAGGGGTCGAGGTCCATCAGCCGCACCTCGACGTACTCGACGCCGCGCTCGCGCAGCGCATGCAGCGGGCGCTCGCCCGAATAGATCACGCGCTTGGGCCGGATGGTGCCGTAGAACTCGTTCTCGATCTGCAGCAGGCTGGTGGCGAGCTGGTTGTAGTCGCCGCCGAGGTTCTGGATGCCGATGGCCTCGTAGGCCGGCCAGGGCCTGGTCAGCGCCTCCTGCAGCGAGGCCCCATAGCCGTCCAGGCTGTTGTAGCTCACGGCCAGCGAAGCCTGCGCCTCGCTCTGGTAGCCGAGCCGTCCCATGCGCAGCGAGGTGCCATGGGGCATGTACATCGTGCCGCCATCGCCCAGCGGCTGCAGTTCGTGCGGACGGCCGGCCACGAAGGTGGCGCACAGGGCCGGCGATGCGCCGAACAGGTACAGCAGCAGAAAGGCATGCCGGCGGAAATTGCGGATCAGCGCGAAGTACTGTTCGCTCGACACCTCGGGCAGCGACCAGTTGTAGTGGATGCCCGAGATGGTCTGCATGCGCCGGCCATAGCGGTGGCTCAGGCCCATGCGATAGACGCTCTTGGCGCGGCCGACATTGGACGAGCCGTAGAGACCGATCGGAATGGTCTCGTCGGTCGGCAGGCCGCAGGGCATGCTCGACACCCACAGGCGCTCGTCGCCATGCTCGGCCAGCACGCGGTAAGTAAATTGATGTACTTGGAGGAGCTCGTCGAGGGCCGCCTCGGGCCTGGCGTGCACGCCGGTGATCAGTTCGAGCTGGGACTCGCTGAAGTCGGTGGTGATGTGCGGATGCGTGAGCGCCGAGCCCAGCGCCAACGGATGGGGCGTGAGCGCGAGCTTGCCATCGGGCTGGGCCCGCAGACTCTCTTTCTCGATACCGCGCCGGATTCCCTTCAGCCGCGCGGGCGAGAGCGCATTCAACCGCTCCGTCAATTTGCTCATAGGTTCTTGTCCAACTCGGTTCTTTTGTGGGGCTGGAAGGTAGCACGGGCCGGCAACGCCCGCTGGCGTGCGCTTGATGGCCGGATGCTGGCTCGGGAAACCGATCCACGTCATCCTGTTTTACCAGCAGATGGGGGATGCGCCAGATGGACGCGGGCGGCTATTTTCGCATTGAAACGAGGCATCGCAGGTACAGTGCCCGGCATGCCCAGCCCACGCACCTGCAGCCCCGCCGCCGAACGCAATGGCCCGCCCATTCTCGACGTGCTGCGGCGGCTGTTGCCCGCCCAGGCCCGCGTGCTCGAAATCGCGAGCGGCACCGGCCAGCATGCGGCTTTCTTCGCGACGGCGATGCCGGACTGGAAGTGGCAGCCGAGCGATGGCGACGCGCAGTCTGTCGGCTCGATCGACGCCTGGCGCACGGATGCGGCCAACGTACTGCCGCCAGTCGTGCTCGACGTGATGGCCCGCGACTGGCCGGTGCGCGGCCCTTTCGATGCGGTGTTCTGCGCGAACATGCTGCACATCTCGCCCTGGGCCAGCTGCGCGGCGTTGATGCGCGGCGCGGCACGCGTGCTGGCGCCGGGCGGCCTGCTGGTCACTTACGGGCCGTACTTGCAGGACGACGTGGAGACGGCGCCGGGCAACATTGACTTCGACGCCAGCCTGCGCGCACGCAATCCCGCCTGGGGCATACGGCGCGTCGAGGACGTGGCGCAAGAGGCTGCGGCCATGGGGCTGCGCCTGGTGCAACGCACGCCGATGCCGGCGAACAACCTCATCCTGGCCTTCGCCCACGCCTCCATTCCCCAGAGGAGATAGGCAAGCCATCCGTCAGCCAAGGGTCAGACCCGTAAGCGCACACTCCGCGCCCCTCTGACCCACAAGGAGATCGAGATGGCCACTGGCACCGCACGCGTCCCCGTACCCGGCAGCGACAAGAAGGCCGTTGCCGGCGCCCAGTCCACCGGGCTTGTTCCAGACGACGAGCGCATCGACGTCACGGTGCGCATCCGCCCCCGGACCGCGATCCAGAGCCTGGCGCAGGGATCGGTCCAGGCCGATGCCCTGCCCTCGCAACGCAGCTACCTGAGCCGGGAGGAGTACAGCGCGAGCCACGGCGCTGATCCGGCGGACATCGCCAAGGTGGAGGCCTTCGCCAAGGCGCACGGCCTGAGCGTGGTGGAAGCCAACGTCGAGCGCCGCAGCGTCGTGCTCTCGGGCGATGCCAGGTCGATGTCGGCAGCCTTCGGCGTCGCGCTGCACGCCATGGAGCACGAAGGTGGCACTTACCGCGGCCGCACCGGCAGCATCTCCGTGCCGGCGGACCTGGCGGACGTGGTGGTCGGCGTGTTCGGGCTCGACGACCGCCCGCAGGCCGACCCGCACTTCCAGCACAAGGCGCTGGGCCGCGCGTTCACGCCGCGTGCCGGTTCGGCCTCCTTCACGCCACCGGCGCTGGCCAGGCTCTACAACTTTCCAACCGGCCTGGACGGTTCGGGCGAATGCATCGGCATCATCGAACTGGGCGGCGGCTTCCGGCCGGCCGACATCAAGGCCTACTTCGGCGGACTGGGCCTGCCCGTGCCCACCGTCAAGGCGGTGCTGGTCGACGGCGCGCACAACCATCCGACCAATGCCAACGGGGCCGACGGCGAAGTGATGCTCGACATCGAAGTGGCTGCGGCCGTGGCGCCCAAGGCGAAGATCGCGGTCTACTTCGCGCCCAACACCAACCAGGGCTTCCTCGACGCCATCACCCACGCGGTCCACGACAAGGTGAACAAGCCCTCGGTCATCTCGATCAGCTGGGGCTCGGCCGAGTCCAACTGGACGGCCCAGGCCATGACGCAGTTCGACCAGGCCTTCCAGGCCGCCGCGGCGATGGGCGTGACGGTCTGCTGCGCGGCCGGCGACAACGGCTCGGGCGACGGCGTGGGCGATGGCGCCGCGCATGTCGACTTCCCCGCGTCCAGCCCGTTCGCGCTGGGATGCGGCGGCACCCGCCTCACGGCGACGGCCGGCAGGATCACCGCCGAGGTGGTGTGGAACGAAGGCACCGACAGTTCCACCGGCGGCGGCGTGAGCACGACCTTTGCGCGGCCCGCCTACCAGGCCAATGCCCATGTGCCGGCGGCCCCGAACAGGTTCGTCGGGCGCGGCGTGCCCGACGTAGCCGGCGATGCGGACCCGGCCAGCGGCTACGAAGTGCGGGTGGACGGCCAGAACATGGTGATCGGCGGCACCAGCGCGGTGGCGCCGCTGTGGGCCGGCCTGATTGCGCTGATGAACCAGAAGATCGGGAAGCCGGTGGGCTTCCTGAATCCGTTGATCTACGGCCAGTTGGCCGGCAAGGGCCTGTTCAAGGACATCACCGTCGGCAACAACGGCGCCTACAACGCCGCTGCCGGATGGGACGCCTGCACGGGCTGGGGTTCGCCGAATGGCGCGAAGCTGCTGAAGGCGCTCGGCGGGTAGTCAGGCCGGGCAGTCAGATCTCGACCCGCGTGCCTAGCTCGATCACACGGTTGGCCGGCAGCTTGAGGTAGTCGGCCGCATTGCCGATGTTGTGCGCCATGGTCGCGAACAGCTTCTCGCGCCATATCGGCATGCCGGCGCCGAGCGTGGGCACCACGGTCGCGCGGCTGAGGAAGTACGAGCTGCGCGCAGGGTCGAGCAACACACCCTGGGCGGTGCAGCCCTGCAAGGCGAGCGGCACGTCGACCTCGTCCTTGAAGCCGTAGCTGACCGTGACCTGGTAGCACTCGGGCGCGAGCATGCTGACCGTGACGCGCTCGGTGTCGGGCACGCTCGGAATCTCCTGGATGGCCACCGTCACGAACAGCACGCGGCCATGCAGCACCGCGTTGTGCTCGAGGTTGTTCAGCAGGGCATGCGGCACCACGTTCGGGTCGATCGACATGAAGATGGCAGTGCCGGCGACGCGCACCGGTTGTTGCGCGAGCAGCGAGTCCATGAAGGGCTTGAGCGGGGTCGCTCCGGCGCGGGCGCGCGCCTCGTCCAGCATCATCTGGCGACCGCGGCCCCAGGTCGCCATGACGGTGAAGATGAGCAGGCCGATGAGCAGCGGGAACCAGCCGCCCTCCACGATCTTCAGCAGGTTGGCGGCGAAGAAGGTCAGGTCGATGACGAAGAAGAAGCCGGTGGCCAGCACGCACAGCAACCAGTTGTAGTGCCATGCGTAGCGGATCACATAGAAGGTCAGGCAGGTGGTGATCAGCATGGTGCCGGTCACCGCGATGCCGTAGGCCGCGCCGAGGTTGGTGGACGAGCCGAAGCCGATCACGGCGGCGATGACGGAGGCCAGCAGCATCCAGTTGATCGCCGGCACGTAGATCTGCCCGATCTGCTCGTCGGAGGTGTGCTTCACGGCCATGCGCGGCAGGAAGCCCAGTTGCACCGCCTGCTTGGTCATCGAGTAGGCGCCCGAGATCACGGCTTGCGAGGCGATCACCGTCGCCACGGTCGCGAGCACGACCATCGGCACCAGCGCCCAGGGCGGGAACATGTGGAAGAACGGGTTGTCGAGCGCCGCGGGGTCACGGATGAGCAAGGCGCCCTGCCCCAGGTAGTTCAGCGCCAGCGCCGGGAACACCAGCACGAACCACGAGAGACGGATCGGCGGCGCGCCGAAATGCCCCATGTCCGCATAGAGCGCCTCGGCGCCGGTCAGCGCCAGCACCACCGAGCCGAGCGCGACGAAGGCCAGCCAGCCATGGTGCGCACAGAAGGCCAGGGCCTGGAGCGGATTGAGCGCCGCGAGGATCGCCGGCGTCGCCATCGTGTGCATGAGCCCGGTCAGTGCCAGCACCAGGAACCACGCCACCATCACCGGGCCGAACACAGCGCCGATGCCGGCCGTGCCCCACTTCTGCGCCACGAACAGTCCGACCAGCACGGCGAGCGTGATCGGTATCACGTAGGGCGCGAGCCGGGGCGCTGCGATCTCGAGCCCCTCGACCGCGCTCAGCACCGAGATGGCGGGCGTGATGACGCCGTCGCCATAGAACAGCGCCGCGCCGAAGACGCCGAGCAGCAGCAGGCCGTGCCGCAGTCGCGGGCGGTCCGCCACCGACGAGGAGGCCAGCGCCAGCAGGGCCATGATGCCGCCTTCGCCGTGGTTGTTGGCCCGCATGATCAGCACCACGTACTTCAGCGACACCACCAGCATCAGCGACCAGAAGATCAGGGAGATCACGCCGAACAGGTTGGCCTGGTCCAGCGTCAGCCCGTTGGCCGGGTCGAACACCGTCTTCATCGTGTAGAGCGGACTGGTGCCGATGTCGCCGAAGACCACGCCGATGGCGGCCAGCGCGAGCCCGGGCAGCGCTGCCCGGTTCTGCCCTCCGTGCGCGGAGATGGGTCCGGACTTGGGGGTGCCTGCGGATACCGTCATGTCTCGCCTCTTTGGAATGGAAGTCGCCAGGGCCGCGTCGCCGTTGGCAGTATGGCCCTGTCAACCTGACCGTGGGCCACTTCCGGCGATGGCGCTCGCCGCGACGGCCGGCGACGGTCTAAGTGCCGTGCGTGCGCCTGCGCTCGCTCGAGGACTTCGTGCCAGAGACGCGGGGGCTCAACATCAGCATGGGCGTGGTTGCCGGACGACGGGCAAGCGCGCCGATGCCGTTCAAGCCAGAACCTTCCGGAGCCAGGCGCCGAGGTCCGCAATCTCCTCCAGGCACACCGAATGCTCCATCGGGTATTCATGCCACTCGATCCCATAGCCCAACGCCGTGAGCGCATCGCGCGAGGCGGTGGCGCGCTCGATCTGCACCACGCCATCGCGCTGCCCGTGCGCCATGAAGATCGGCACGTCGCGGTTCATGACGGTGGCCTCGGCGGCCGTCGTGGCAGCCAGCGGCAGGTAGCCTGAGAGCGCGACGATGCCCGCCAGCCTCTCCGCATGCCGCAAGCCCGTGAGGAGCGCCATCGCGCAACCCTGCGAGAAGCCCGCGATCACGATGCGGCTGGCCGGGATGCCGCGCGTCTTTTCCTTCGCGATCAGGGCCTCGATGCTGGCCATCGAGCGGCGCAGGCCTGCCTCATCCTCGCCCTTGTCGCCGATCGGCCCGTAGATGTCGTACCAGGCTGGCATCGGGTAGCCGTTGTTGATGGTGACCGGCATCACCGGCGCGTTGGGAAACACGAAGCGGATCGGGCCGATGCCGCCGAGCTCCAGTTCGTTGCAGATCGGCACGAAGTCATTGCCGTCGGCGCCGAGGCCGTGCATGAGGATGACGGACGCCGTGGGCTTCGGGCCGGTTTCGATTTCGATGGGGGCGAGTGACATGGTGTTCAGGGTTGGAGGGGTTGGGCCGGTGTGGCGTGGCGCCGATTTTGTAGCATCGGCGAATGCCCAGCGCGAACGCCTTGCCCATCCTCTATTCGTTCCGCCGATGCCCCTATGCGATGCGTGCCCGCTTTGCGCTGGCGACCAGCGGCCAGCCATGCGAGCTGCGCGAAGTCGTGCTGCGCGACAAGCCGGCCGAACTGCTGGCGGCATCCCCCAAGGGCACGGTGCCGGTGCTGGTCGACACGGACGGCACGGTGATCGAACAAAGCCTGGACATCATGCTGTGGACTTTGAACCGGCACGATCCCGCACGCTGGCTGCAACCCGAGCGCGGCACTGCAGACGACATGCTGGCGCTCATTGCCCGATGCGACGGCGACTTCAAGCAGCAACTGGATCGCTACAAGTATCCGAACCGGTATGAACGCGCCGACGCGGCCCTTCATCGCTCGAATGGCGCGCGCTTCCTGGAAGAACTCGACGCGAAGCTGCGCGATGCGAGCCATCTGTTCGGGCAGCGACCCGCGCTGGTGGACTACGCCATCGCACCCTTCGTGCGGCAGTTTGCGCAGACCGACGTGGCGTGGTTCGACGCGCAACCCTGGCCCGCCTTGCAGGCCTGGTTGCGCGCACTCGCAGGGTCCGCGCTGTGGACAGCGGCCACGCAGAAGTACCCGGCGTGGAAGACCGGCCAGGCCGGCGTCACGTTTCCGGAACAGGTCGCCTCAAGGCTTTGATGCGAGGTCGCGGCAGCGCTGGAGATTGGCGTCGAACTTCGGCGCCAGGCCGGGTTCGCACTCGCTGGCCTTGGGCATCACGCGGCAGAGCCCGACGATGACGAAGTCGTTCACGGCATCAGTGCACGTCGCGTACTGCGCCAGCGCGGGGTTGGCGGTCGTCTTGAAACCCCAGGCCTCCGAAAACGCCATGATGCGGCCCATCGCCTGCTCGAAGTAGTCGCGGTCGCGTTCCTTGACGGCCACTTCCATCTGCGGCAACTCGGCGTTCAGGAAGCGCATGGTTGCGCCCGGGAAGTCGGAAGGCACCGGTTGGGCCTGCGCCGCGACGCAGAGTACCGCTCCGAATGCCAAGGTGGCTACTGCGCGTGCTGCGATCTGAATAAAAGATGTCTTGCGTCGAAGTGGCATACGGTGCATCGGTTCTCTCAAATCATTTCCTGCGCGGATTGTCCAACATGCGCCGATTGACTCGCGCGCCGGTTCAGGAACGCACCGCGAACTGCGAGGGTGTGGCGCCGAACAGCCGCTTGAACGCCGCGATGAAGGTGCTGACGCTCTCATACCCCAGCGACCAGGCCACCTGGTTCACCGGCATGCCGCCCGCCAGTTGTTCCAGCGCCTGCACCATGCGCGCGAGCTGGCGCCATTGCACGAAGGGCATGCCGGTTTCCTTCGCGAAATTGCGGCTCAGCGACCGGCCGCTCAGGCCTGCCCAGCGTGCCCACTCGTCCAGGCTTCGCTTGTCGCCCGGCTCGCTCGCCAGCGCTCGTGCGATGCGGACCAGCCGACGCTCCTGGGGAAACGGCAATTGCAGTGGTTGGGCGAGTGCCACCGCCAGTTCATCGAGCAGCACCTCGAGCAGGCGCTGCTGCGGCGGCTGCAAGGCGCCCTCGTCCCACTGCGATGCCCGCTCCATGATGGGTGCCACCAACGCCGAGCAAGCCAGCACGCATGGCTCGGCAGGCAAGGTAGCGCAGTCGCCCGGCGCAAGATAGGCGCTCCAGCCTTCCACGGTGCCATGCAACTGCGCGGCGTGCAGGAAGCCCGGCGGGATCCACCCGATTCGGCCCGGTGGCATGACCCAACGGCCGGCGGCCGTGTCGATCGTCATCAGTCCAGCGTTCAAGGCGCCGAGTTGTCCACGCGCGTGACGATGCGGTTCGGATTCACGCCGCTCTCCGGCCTCCATGCGCAACACGATCAGGCGCGCGCCATCCGACCGGTCGATGGCATTGCGCAGGATGGAATTGACCGATGAACTCAACTTGGCGTCAAAAGAGAATGCAGTGGCATCGTAACGATACAGCGCCAACGGCGTGCAGCCGCACACTGCAGTCTTTACCCTTCAAAGGAACCAGGATCATGAAAGCAGAAGAGTTGTTGCCGGATGCGGTGAACGCGATGCAGTTCGGTGGCGTCACCGTGCGCAAAGGTTCGGTGGGTGCATTCATTGCCAATGCGCGGCTGTTGGCGGCGAGCGATGCGACGGCCGAGGCGCGCGCGCTCGCGCAGTCGGACCTGCTGGCGCTGGTGCCGGCTTTGCGTGCGATCGGCTTGTTCGAGGTGCTTGAAGTGCGCGACCCCTGGTTGCGAGAGCTGGTGGAAGCTGGGTGACCTTTCGGCCAGCGCGACCTCCGCCTGATCGCGGAGGGGCACGACGTTGCGATGGCCGACCCCGGCGAGGCGCGCTTGCTGTGTCTCTGCGATCGGCCGGTTCCTCGGTCAAGGCCGAACGTTGCGACGAAGCGGGTTGCCCTTAAGCTCGCCGGATGCCCGCGCCATCCGACCTCGCCAAGTTGCCCACCCTCCAGTCCCCTGACGACGACCCGCACCTCTGGCTCGAAGACGTCGACGCGCCTGCTGCCGTCCAGTGGGCCGATGCGCAATCCGGCCGCACCTTGGCCGCGTTCGGCGACGATCGATTCGCGCAGGACCGCGATGCGCTGCAGGCCATCTACGACCGCGACGACAACCTGCCGATGATCACGCGACGCGGGCCGCTGCTGTTCAACTTCTGGAAAGACGCGGCAAATCCACGCGGCATCTGGCGCACCACGACGATGGCGCGCTTCAGGGCCGGCCAGCCTGAATGGGACGTGTTGCTCGACCTCGACGCGCTGGCCGCGGCCGAAGGCGAGGACTGGGTCTGGGGCGGCGCCAGCACCCTGCCCCGCACGCACGACCTCGCGATGCTGCGCCTGTCGCGCGGCGGCGGTGATGCCGTCGTACTGCGCGAGTTCGACATGGCCTCGCGCAGCTTCGTCACGGGCAGCGATGCCTTCACGCTGCCCTCCTCGAAGGCCGGCGTCGAATGGCTGGACCGCGACACCTTGCTGCTGCTGTCCGCGCTCGGCGACGACAACGCCACGCAGTCAGGCTACGGCCGCAAGGTGTGGCGCTGGCGGCGCGGGGCCGACCCGCTGCGGTCCCCGTTGCTCTTCGAGGTTCCGGCCACGCACATGTCCGCGGGCATGCAGGCGGGCCAAACCGGCGAGCGCGAATGCGTCTGGTATTTCGCGCGGCCCGACTATCGCAAGCTGGTGCTGTGGATGGGCGACCGCCAAGGCCCGAAGACCCTCATCGACATCCCGGCCGACGCCATCCCCGAGATCTACGAGGACTGGATGGTGCTGCGCCTGCGCAGCGACTGGGCCCTCGGTGGCACCACGTGGCGCGAAGGCAGCGTGCTCGGCATCAGCCTCGCCGCGTACATCGGCGGCAGCCGCGCCATGGACTTGCTGTTCGAGCCCTCGGACCGGCGCGCGGTGCAGGGTTTTTCATGGACGGGTGGACAACTGCTGCTGTCGATCCTCGACAACCTGAACCCCGTCTTCCAGCGCTGGACACCGTCGGCGCAAGGCTGGACCTGCACCACGGTCACCGGCCTGCCAGAAGGCGGCACCGCCTACCTCTGGCCGCTCGATGCCTGCGAGGAAGAATCGAACGGCGATGCGCTCGCGATGTGCCTCGGCCCGCTCACGCCCGAGTCGCTCTATCTGCTGCCCGCCGATGCCGGCAGCGCGCAACTGTTGCAACGAGCACCCGAACGCTTCGACGCACGCGGACTGGTCACGACGCGGCACGAGGCCATCTCGACCGACGGCGTCGCCGTCCCCTACACGATGACCGGCCCGGCCGACGCCACGCTGCATGAAGCCGGCCGCGCGCCGGTGCACCTCTACGGGTACGGCGGCTTCGGCGTCTCGGTGCTGCCGGGCTACAACGCGTCGATCGGCAAGCTCTGGCTGGAGCGCGGCGGCGTGTCGGTGGTGGCGCAGATCCGGGGCGGCGGCGAGTTCGGCCCGGCCTGGGAAGATGCCGGCCGGCGCGAAGGCAAGCGCCAGTCGCACGATGACTTCGCCGCCGTCGCCGCCGACCTGGTGCGGCGCGGGGTGACGGTGCCCAGGCGCATCGCGGCAGAGGGCGGCTCCAACGGCGGCCTGCTCATCACCAACATGCTGACGCGCTACCCCGAGCGCTTTGGCGCGCTGTTCTGCACCATCCCGCTGGTCGATATGCGGCGCTACAACAAGCTGTTGGCAGGCGCGAGCTGGATGGCCGAATACGGCAACCCGGACGTCCCCGGGGATTGGGCTTTCCTGCAGCACCTGTCGGCCTACCACTGCGCGGAGCCGGGCCACGGCTACCCGCCGATCCTGCTGGCCAGCAACCGGCGCGATGATCGCGTGCATCCGGGCCACGCGCGCAAGATGGCCGCCAAGCTGCAGGCCATGCTGCAACCCGCGTGGCTGCTCGAACTGGATGCCGGCGGCCATGCCTACGGCAAGAACAATGCCGAGCGCGCCACCTTCACGGCGCTCGGATACGCCTTCCTGCGGAGATCGATCGAATGGCAATCATGAAAGACAACGCCCACCTGCTGCCTCGCGGCATCGCCTGCATCGTGATCGGCCTGGCGATCCTGCTGGCGCCGGGCTTCCTGCAGTCGCAGGCCTATCGCGAGATGTTCGCCGGCGCCTACGTGGTCGGGTGGTTCGCCATCGTGCTCGGCGTGGCGCTGATCGTGGTGGGACTGGTCAAGCGCGGCAAGGGGCGGTGAAGGCAGCGCTGAAGGCCCGACCTATTTGTCGAGGATCCACGCGGAGATCTGCTGGACGACTTCGCGCTCCAGCCCGTTGAAGCCGTGATAGGCCATGGCTTCGCAGGGATCGCCCTTGTTCTCGCCGCCATTGAAGCTCAGCAGTTCCTTGCGCGGTGAGTTCGCGAGCTTGGCCATGAGCGCGGGCACTTCGGCAAAGGGGCAAGACGCGCAGCCATCCTGTTCGTGGTGCACGACGAGAACCGGCACGCGGATCTTTTCCAGCGGCATGGCCGGGACGGGCCGGCCGTTGTCGTCCTTGAGGACGGTCGAGGTCAGCACGATGCCGTCCGGCCCTTCGAGGCCCGATAGCCCGGTGGCGACGAAGGCCACGGACTGGGTTCCGCGACTCGTGCCCACGAGCCATACCGGCGCCTTCGATTGCTCGCGCATCCACGCGATGGCCGCGCGGACATCGGCCTCATGCTCCGGCTTCTGGCGAAAGCCGGCGAGGAAAGGTGGACGCTGGCGGTCCGAAGGCGCATCGATGACGGCGACCATGAGCCCCTGGTCTGCAAACAGCTGTCGCGCGCGGACCAGGAAGTTGCCGGCGCCCCAGTTGAACGAGCCATTGGGGTAGATCTGCAGGCCACCATGCCCACCGGCGAACAGGATCACCGCGGCCTTCGTGGTTGGCGGCGTCAGCACGAGCATTCGCTGCGTGACGCCGGGGCGGGTCGGGATATCGACCACCTGCTGCGTGGTCTGCGCCTGGACCTGCGAAGCAGCCAGTGCGATCAGAAGACCGGTGAGCCAAGCCTGGATCGAATTACGCATCGACGATACCTCCGGGGGCAACGCTACTTCTTCAAGACTTTCTTCACCACCTCGACCACTCCCAGCACCACGGCGCCGGCCACCACCCCCACCAGCCCATCCACTACCATCGTGAGCAGCGAGCCGCCTATCCCTCCGATGCCCGCGGCCCAAGCCTCCACGGCATGGCCCAGGGCCGGCACGCCATGGACCAGGATCGAGCCGCCCACCAGGAACATCGCGGCCGTGCCGGCCACCGACAGCGCCTTCATGAGCCAGGGTGCAAACGCCAGCAGCCCGCGACCCAGTGCGCGTTGGGCCGCGCCTGCACGCTGGCTCAGCCACAGGCCCGCGTCATCGAGCTTGACGATGCCCGCCACCAGGCCATAGACGCCCACGGTCATGATGATCGAGATGCCGACCAGCACCGTCAGCTTCGAGGTGAAGGGCTGGTCCGCCACGGTGCCCAGCGTGATGACGATGATCTCGGCGGACAGGATGAAGTCGGTGCGCACCGCGCCCTTGACCTTGTCCTTCTCCGCCGCGACCACGTCGATCTCAGGCTTGGCGATGGCATCGACGTGGTGCTTGACCTCGGCGTCGTGCTCGGCCTTGTGCAGGTACTGGTGCGCGAGCTTCTCCACGCCCTCGAAGCACAGGAACGCACCGCCCACCATCAGCAGCGGAATCACCGCCCATGGCAGGAAGGTGCCGATGAGCAGGGCCAGCGGCACCAGGATCGCCTTGTTGATGAACGAGCCCTTGGCCACCGCCCATACGACGGGCAGCTCGCGGTCCGCCTTGACGCCGGACACCTGCTGCGCATTCAGCGCCAGGTCGTCGCCGAGCACGCCCGCAGTCTTCTTGGCCGCCACCTTGGTGAGCATGGCGACGTCGTCGAGCACCGTGGCAATGTCATCCAGCAGCAGAAAAAGGCTCGCGGCCATCGGCAACTCCCTTGCAAGCGAAAAATCAGAGATTCGTCAGCGCCAGCGTCAGCAACGCAGCCACCGACAGGCCGAAGATGCTCAGGCCCAGCTTGCGGCGCCGATGCGTCAGCAGCCACAAGGTCACGCCGGAAAGCGACAGGAAGATCAGGCTGCCGGCCAGCGTGTCGATCAGCAATATCCACGCCACCGGCATGCCGTTGCCCTTGTGCATGCTGGTGAGCGTGGCGATCAGGCCATTGCTCGTGGTGGCCACGCCGACCGAGCGGTTGCCTTGCCAAAAGTCGACCTGCACCGTCTCGCGCGGTCCGCCGAAGTTGAAGATCCAGTGCGCAGGCTGCGTGAGTGCGGGCGCGGTCTTGTCGCCCTTCTCGGCCCAGGCCACGGCGCGGCCGGGTTCGATGCGTGTGTTGTTCGGCGGGGCCTTCAGGCGCAGCGCATCCTGCAGCCACGCGGCCATGGCCTCCGGCGTCTCGGGCACCGGATCGGGCAACGCCAGTTGCGCGCGGCTGCGTTCCTGTGCCTGGGGCAGCTTGAGCACGTTGCGATGGTTGAGCCAGATGCCGCTGAAGCCCATCACCAGGCCCAGCACGGCGCCCCAGAGGCCGAACCAGCCATGCATGTCGCGCAGCCAGCGCACCAGCGCCGTGCGACGCTGCTGACTCGTGTCGCGCGCGGTAACCGCGGTGGTGGCTTCCATCAGGCGACGCTGCGCTTGAGGCGGACTTCCTCGATCTTGATGCCGCCGACGGAGGTGGTGCGGGCCGTCTTCATCTCGCGCTTGAAGCCGGCGAGTTCATGGAAGCGGATCGCGCGGTCGTTGCGCAGCGGCACCCAGATGGTGACGGAGGTGCAGCCCTCTTCTTCCAGGCCTTCGCGGGCGGCATCCCACAGCGCGACGCCCACACCCTTGCCCCAGTGCTCGGGCTTGACGTAGATGGCCCAGATCTCGCCGGCGGTGGACGGTGTCTTGGGGTCGCGCGAGCGGTCGAAGCCGACGAAGCCGACGACCTGGCCGTCGAGTTCGGCCACGTGGACCTGGGGCTCGCTGAACTCGATGGCTTCGCGCCACTTGGCCTCGCGCGTGGCCGGGGCCAGCGCCTTCAATTGGTCTTCGGGCAGCAGGCCCTCGTAGGCGGCGCGTGCGGCGGCGGCATGGACTTCGGCGACAGCGCGGGAATCGCTCATCTCGGCGGGGCGAACTTGGTAATCAGACATGGATCGAACAACAAACGGAATCGGGGCGCTATTGTCGCTGCCCCGCTAAACTGCCTTGCTTCTTATCCCCTGCACCCCCAACGGAGTTCGTCATGGCCAAAGGTCAACAAAAAACCAACAAGGAATCGAAGAAGCCCAAGAAGGACACTTCGCCCCCCAAGGCGCCAGCGGCCGGCGGCGGCGAACTGGTGCGTCCCACCGTCACCACCGCGGTGATCCCGCGCGGCAAGCTCAAGAACAAGTGAGCGAATCGCCGCCCGCCCAGCCACGCAACCCGCTGCACGGGCTGACGCTGGAAGCCATCGTCACCGCGCTGGCGGATCACTATGGTTGGGAAGGGCTCGGCGAGCGCATTCCAGTGCGCTGCTTCACGCATGACCCGAGCGTCGGGTCGAGCCTCAAGTTCCTGCGCAAGACACCGTGGGCGCGGGAGAAAGTCGAAAGCCTCTACCTCTTCATGCTGCGCGACATCCGCCGCAACCGGCTTGCGGAGCCCGGCGACGATCCATGAGCATGACCCGATGAGCGAAGAAGTTCCAGCGCTCCCACGCTGGACCGTGCGCGTAGAGCCGGCCGGCTATGCCTTCGACGCCGCACCCGGCCAGAGCCTGCTGCGCGCGGCGCAACAGGCCGGCGTGGAACTGCCCAGTTCGTGCCGCAACGGCACCTGCCGCACCTGCCTGTGCCGCATGCTCGAGGGCAGCATCCGCTACCAGATCGATTGGCCCGGCGTGAGCGTCGACGAACGTGACGAGGGCCTGATCCTGCCCTGCGTGGCCGAGGCCACGAGCGACCTCACGCTCGACGTTCCGCTCGCCTACCGGTTCCTGTAGCAACGGCTTTCATGAACGGCCGCCCTGTGCATGGCGGGCCGCGCTTCCCTGTATTGCCTCTTGCGTTCGCATGTGAGGGGGCACATCGTCGCAACCGGTCAGTCTCCGGGCCCGCAAGCGCACCGGGCGCCTCCGGGGTCGCCGGACACCTGCGCTACGCCGTAACCCTGGAGGCTGCGGATAGCCGCAGGATCCTCGCGGCTGCCGCGGCTATTTCCTGGATGGCGTCGCGTCGGCCGTCGCCACGATCCGGTCGCGCCTGGCCAGGGATGGAAACAGCCACAGCCAGCCCACCGCCACCAGCACCGTGCCCACGCCGCCCGCCACCACCGAGCCCACCGGGCCGAGCAAGGCGGCGGTGGCGCCCGATTCGAACTCGCCCAGCTGGTTGCTCGCGCCGATGAAGATCGAATTCACCGCACTCACACGGCCACGCATCTCGTCGGGCGTTTCCAGTTGCACCAGCGTCTGCCGGATCACGACATTGACCATGTCCGCGCCGCCGGACACCGCCAGCGCCAGCAGCGACACGACGAAGTTCTGCGAAATGCCGAACACGATCATGCAGACGCCGAAGGCCGCCACCGCCGCCAGCAGGGTGCGGCCGACCTTGCGCTCGATGGGCCGGCGCGTCAGCGCGATCGAGGTCAGCAGCGCCCCCACGGCGGGTGCGCCACGCAGCAGGCCCAGGCCCCAAGGCCCGGTGTGCAGGATGTCCTTGGCATAGATCGGCAGCAGCGCCACCGCGCCGCCCAGAAGCACCGCGAACAGGTCGAGCGAGATCGCGCCGAGCACGGTCTTGCGACGCCAGATGAAGTCCACCCCCGCGAACAGCGTCTGCAGCGTGACCGGCGCCTTGGGCGGCGGCGCATGGGCATAGCGCAGCCGCGCCACCAGCACGCCGCCCGCGACGAACAGCAGCATGCAGGCGCCATAGACCACGCTGATGCCGGCCACGAACAGCAGCCCGCCGATGGCCGGACCCGCGATGATCGCGCCCTGCGTGCCGGCCGAGCTGAAAGCCATCGCACGCGGCAGCATGATCGGCGGCACCAGCATCGGCGTGAGCGCCTGCTGGGCCGGCATCTGGAAGGCCCGCACCGCGCCCAGCACCAGCGACAGGCCCAGCAGCAGCCCGCGCGAATCGAGTTGCAGGCGGCCGGCGACCAGCAAGGTCAGCGCCACTGCCGCCTGCACGGAAAGACACGCGGCCACGATGCGTCCGCGATGGTGCCGGTCGACGATGTGGCCGGCGTAGAGCGCCAGCAGCAGCGCCGGCACGAACTGGAAAAGACCGACCAGGCCCAGGTCCCACGCCTTGCCAGTGAGGTCGTACATGTGCCATCCGATGGCCACCATCAGCATCTGCGTGCCGGCCGTGCCGAACAGGCGCGACATCCACATGTGCATGAAGGACCGCTCGCGCGTGAGCTCGGAAAATCCTGGGGCGGCTTGGGGCTCGGGCATCGCTTCGAGGATAGCCGAGCACCCACACCCCTAAACTGACCGCCGATGATTCCCCGCGATCACGAAGCCCACGACACTGTCCGCGCGATTCACGAGGATGCGCACCTGCTGGTCCTCGACAAGCCCGCCGGCCTGCTCTGCGTGCCGGGCCGCGGCCCGGACAAGCAGGACTGCCTGAGCGCGCGTGCCCGGCAGCGATGGCCCGATGCGCTGGTCGTCCATCGGCTCGACATGGCCACCAGTGGCCTGGTGCTGATGGCGCGCAGCGCGCCGATGCAGCGTGCGCTGGGCGATGCCTTCGCGGAACGCCGCGTGGACAAGCGCTACGAGGCGGTGGTCGACGGCCTGCTGCCCGTGTCGGCGGACTGGGCCCTGATCGACGCCCCGCTGATCGCCGACTGGCCGCGCCGCCCCCTGCAGAAGATCGATGCCGCCGGCAAGCCGAGCCAGACGCGCTGGCGCGCCCTGCGCCAGGGGCACGACGCCACGCACGTGGAACTGGAACCGCTCACCGGCCGCTCGCACCAGTTGCGCGTGCACCTGCTGTCGATCGGCCATCCGATCCTCGGCGACGCGCTGTATGGGAGCGACGCGGTGCAGGCCCGCGCGCCGCGCCTCCTGCTGCATGCCACGTCGCTGGCCTTCACGCATCCCGCGACGCAGGAGCCGATGCGTTTCGAAAGCCCGGTCCCTTTCTTCATCCCGGACTGACCGTCGCGATCAAGCGAGGCTGCGCGCAGGCGCCTCGGGGTATGGGTCAGGTCTTGACGACGAGCACCGGCATGTGCGCGTCTTGCAGCACGCGCTGCGTCACGCTGCCGAGCAGCAGCTTCTCGATGCCCGAGCGCCCGTGCGAACCCATCACGATCAGGTCGGCGCCGATGGCATGGGCCGTGTCGGTGATTCCTTCATGCACCACGTGGCCGTCGATGACGCGCTGGTCGCTGTGCAGGCCCTCGGCCGCGAGCGCGGCCACGCCGCGCGCGAGCGCCGCATTGGCGCTGGTGGTGGCCGCGGCAAGGTATTCGTTCTGGCCCAACGCATAGTCCGCGCCGACGCCGATGAAGGGGTAGTTGTCGATCACGTGGATCAGCGTGATGCGGCTGCCGAACGCCAACGCAAGCGCGCTGGCCTTGCTGACCGCGGTCATCGAAGTCTCGGAGCCGTCGATCGGAACCATGATGTGATTGAACATGACCACCTCTCCTTCTTGCATGCGGTGCGCAGATCAATTTAACGTGCAGCGGGCACGGTGAATGTAGGACCGCAACAGCAAGCCCACAAGCCCGGCCAACCCTCGGGCGCGCACTTTGGCGGCCCACGCAAGTCGCGGGCCATGCAGGATGTCAGCTGTCGTCGCCCTGGAAGGCGCCGGCCCTGCAGGTGACGACAAGGGTGTCGCGCCAGCCGCCATGGTTCTCGTTCCAGGGCTGGATCGGGGTGGACTCGTGGATGACGCGGGCATCGTCGAGCAGCAACAGGCTCCAAGGCTGGGTCATCGTGAAACGCTCGCCGCGCCGGCCGTTGGCCTCGAAAACACGCGTCTCGCCACCCTTGACGTTGTGCCTGCCGACCAGCGCCACCGCCACCAGGTCGACGCCGTCGCGGTGCGCGCCCTCGGGCGTGGGCCGCCCGATGCCGCCCGCGGTGTCGATGCGGAACTGGTGCGCCTCCACGAACCAGGTCCGCGCACCGCGCAAGGTGCTGGCGGCATGCGCCAGGCTCAGCATCAGTTGCTGCCACGCCGGCTGCACCAGCGTGTGCGCCTCCATCGGCGCGAACCAGCGCTGCATGCCGCCATGCAGCGCGTTGTATTCCACCGGCTGCCAATGGGCGCGGTGCGGCACCAGGTGAAGCACATCGCTGGCCACTGTGAAGCAGGCGTGGCGGCGCTGCCGGTAACGGCCGCCGTCCTTCAGGTAGTCGTCAGGCGGCAGGGTGTCCCAGTCCGGATGCATCGCGTCGAGTTCGTCGAGCGAATGCCCGATCCATTCGGCCACGGCATCCGGGTCCAGCACGGCATAGCCGTCTTCGCGCAGCGCGGTGTCGAGCTGGGCGGGCGAGCAGAAGCGCGGTGCGAACTCCGTCATGGGCGTGCAACCCCGCGCCCTGCACTGTCGTGGGCGCGCATCTACGCCGAGACCTTCACGCCCTTCCAGAACGCCACGCGGTCACGAACTTCTTCGGCCTCGGGCTTCGGGTCGGCGTAGTACCAGGCGGCGTCGGCGTTGAGTTCGCCGTTGACGAGCAGCGAGTAGTAGTTGGCCGAGCCCTTCCAGGGACAGGTGGTCCGGTGGTTGCTGAAGGTGACGAAATCGCGATTCAGCGACGTGATCGGGAAGTAGTGGTTGCCCTCGACCACGACGGTGTCGTCACTCTCGGCGATGGTGGCGCCGTTCCAGGTTGCTTTCATGTAGATGCCTTGCGACGGACTGCCTCTGGCGAGGCATGCGCCCCCTCGGGGGCAGCGATTGCACGCAGTGATGAGCGTGGGGGCGCCCATCTTATCCGGGCGCATCCCGCGCTGCGCGGGCAGCGCCTATTGCGCCGTCGCGACGGGCAGCCAGTGCACGCTGAACAGGCGCTCCGCATCGGTCCACACCGGCCCGATGCCGAAGCCCGCCTTCACCGCCAGCGTGCGCAGCCCGTCGATGCTGAACTTGTGCGAGTTCTCGGTGTGGATGGTCTCGCCTTCGGCAAAGGTGAAGCGCTCGCCGAGCAGGTTCACCGCGTGCGCGCGCCTGCTCACCAGGTGCATCTCGACGCGCTGCAGCGGCGCGTTGTAGAAGGCCGCGTGGGTGAAGTTGCCGGGGTGGAAGTCGGCCCCCAGCTCGGCGTTGGCGCGGTGCAGCAGGTTGACGTTGAAGGCCGCGGTCACACCCTGCGCATCGTTGTAGGCCTCGTGCAGCAGCGCTGGGTCCTTGATCAGGTCCACGCCCAGCAGCAGGCCGCCGCCGCGCAGCATGCGCGCGGCGCTCTGCAGGAAGGCGAGCGCTTCCTCGGGGCTGAAGTTGCCGAGCGTCGAGCCGGGGAAGAAGCCGACGCGGCGGCCACCGTCCATCGCCGGCGCGGGCAGCGCGAAGCGGCGCGTGTAGTCGGCCACGACGGGGACGACTTCCAGGCCCGGGTAGTCGGCGCGCAGGCGCGCCACCGCGCCTTCGAGATGCTCGCCCGAGATGTCGATGGGCAGGTAGCGCCTGGGCGTTTCCAGCGCGTCGAGCAGCAGGCGCACCTTGGTCAGCGACCCCGCGCCGAACTCGACGATCTCCGCCGCCGGCCCGATGTGGTTGGCGATCTCCGCGGCCCGGTCCGTGAGGATGCGCAGCTCGGTGCGCGTCGGGTAGTACTCCGGCAGCGCGCAGATGCGGTCGAACAGCGCCGAACCGGTCCCGTCGTAGAAGTACTTCGGCGGAATGCTGCGCGGCCTGCCGGCCAATCCCCTGAGCATGTCCTGCGCAAAGTCGGAAAGCGGCTGCTCCTGCAGGGCCGGCAGCGAGTCGAGGTCGAAGGATGGATTTCGCATGTCTCAATGCCCCCGCGCGAGCCGCAGCCCGGTGAACTGCCAGCGCGCGGCCGGCGGGAAGAAGTTGCGATAGGTCGCGCGCGCATGCCCGTCCGGCGTGGCCGAACTGCCGCCGCGCAACACCAGTTGCCCGACCATGAACTTGCCGTTGTATTCGGCCGCGATGCCGGGCAGCGGACGGAAGCCGGGGTAGGGGTCGTAGGAGGAACGTGTCCACTGCCAGACATGCCCGGTGAGCTGCCGCATGCCGGGCAGGGTGCTCGCGGCTTCCCATTCGAACTCGGTCGGCAGCCGCGCGCCGGCCCATTCGGCATATGCGGCGGCTTCGTAGAAGCTCAGTTGCGCCACCGGGGCCTCGGGCTCCAGGGGGCGCAGGCCGTGCACGCCGAAGACATGCCAGCCCGCCGCATTGCCGCCACCGTGCAGCGCCATGCGCGGGTCATCCGGCGGCAGCCAGTACGCCGGGCAGCGCCAGGCCTGCGCCTGCACCGCAGCCCAGCCATCGGAGAGCCACAGCTCGGGCCGCTGGTAGCCGCCGTCGGCAATGAACTGGGCATAGTCGCCGCAGGTCACCAGCCGGTCGGCCATCTCGAAAGGCCGCAGCAGCACCTGGTGGCGAGGCGTCTCGTTGTCGAAGGAGAAGCCCTCGCCTCCGTGGCCCACTTCGACCAGGCCGCCTGCATGCCGCAGCCAGCGCACCGGCGCCGGCACGGCCGCCAGCCTCAGCGCGGGGCCGGATGCAGGCCGGTAAGCCGGCAACATCGGGTTGCACGACAACGCATGGAGGATGTCGGTCACCAGCAGCTCCTGATGCTGCTGTTCATGCTGCAGTCCCAGCGTGACGATCGCCTCGACATCCGGCCAGGCCTGGCCGCCCGGCTGTCTCAGCAGCGCATCCACGGCCTCGTCCACATGCGCGCGATAGCCGCGCACTTCCTCGACGGAAGGCCGAGTCAGCAAGCCTCGCTGCGGCCTTGGATGGCGAGGGCCGAGGGCCTCGTAGTAGGAGTTGAAAAGGTAATGAAAGCGGGTGTCGAAAGGACGATAGCCGACGGCATGCGGCTGCAGCAGCACGGTCTCGAAGAACCAGGTGGTGTGGGCCAGGTGCCATTTGGTCGGACTCGCGTCCGGCATCGACTGGATGCACTGGTCCTCGGGCGACAACGGCGCAGCCAGGGCGAGGCTGTGGGCACGCACGGCGCGGTACTGCTGGCGCAGGGTGTGTGCCGCCTGCGCAAGCGGCTTGTCCGGATTCATGCGGTCTCCGATCGCGGGCAAAGCGTGTTTGTAGCCGATTGGGTTGATCGATGCGCGTAGGACGAATTCGCGCAGGCGCCGGGCGGTGGTCAAACCTTTGGGCTACGTCGGGCAAATCGGCCCTGTAACCGATGGTGAATCCCCAGTGGCGACATGGATAATCCGCCGATGAGCACCCTGCCCTCCCCCACTGCGCGTCCTCACATCGTCATCATCGGCTGCGGCTTCGGCGGGCTGGAAGCGACACGGGCGCTGCAGCGGGCGGATGTCGACATCACCGTCATCGAGCGCACCAACCACCACCTGTTCCAGCCACTGCTCTACCAGGTGGCCACGGCCGGCCTGGCGGCACCCTCGATCTCGGCGCCGTCGCGCAGCCTGTTCCGCAACCAACGGAACATCACGACGCTGATGGCCGAAGTCAGCGGCTTTGCGCCGGCCACGCGCGAGGTGATCCTGGCCGATGGCCAGCGCATCGGCTATGACCATCTGGTGGTGGCTGCGGGCACCACGCACAGCTACTTCGGCCACGACGACTGGGCGGCCCATGCACCGGGCCTGAAGACGCTGGCGGACGCATTCACCGTGCGCGGCAAGGTGCTCTTTGCCTTCGAGGCGGCGGAGCGGGAGTCCGATCCGGCAAAGCGCCGCGCCATGCTCACCTTCTGCGTGATCGGGGCGGGCCCGACCGGCGTCGAGATGGCCGGCACGATGGTCGAGATCGCGCGACACACCCTGAAAGGCGAGTTCCGCCACATCGATCCGGCCGAATCGCGGGTGCTGCTGATCGAGGGCGGCTCGCGCGTGCTGCAAGCCATGCCGGCAAGCCTGAGCCAGAAGGCGCAGGCGCATCTGGAGGATCTGGGCGTGGAGGTGCAATTGAACGCCAAGGTCACCGCCATCGACGCCGAGGGCCTGAGCTTCCAGACGGGTGGCGGCGCGGACGGCGCGGCACCCAGCGTGCAAAGGATCGACAGCCACTGCGTGGTGTGGGCCGCGGGCGTGACCGGGTCGCCGCTGGGACGCATCCTGGGTGAGTCTCTGGGCATGAGCGTCGACCGTGCGGGCCGCCTCAAGGTCGAGCCCGACCTGGCCCTCGCCGGCCACCCCGAGATCAGCGTGGTGGGCGACCTGGCCGCCGCCATGAGCTACCCCAAGGGCAAGGAGCCCAAGCCGGTGCCCGGCGTGTCGCCCGGGGCCAAGCAGATGGGCCGCACCGCTGCCGCCAACATCCTGCGGCGGCTCAAGGGCCAGCCGACCGAGCAGTTCCGCTACGCCGACTACGGCAACCTGGCCACCATCGGCCGCAACGCCGCGGTGGTCGACCTGAGCACCCCCTTCGGCCCGCTGCGTTTCAGCGGCCGCATGGCCTGGCTGTTCTGGCTGTTCGCGCACGTGTACTTCCTGATCGGTTTTCGCAACCGGCTGATCGTGCTGATGGACTGGGCCAGCGCCTATGGCACCTACCAGCGCAGTGCGCGGGTGGTGCCCGAGACGCTGCCGGAGCACCGGCCGAAAGACCACGCCTGAGGCGCCGGGGGCGATTCGCGCCCAGGCGCACCGCATCGCCCTCCCGGAGATTTTTCCTTCGCAAGCACGGACATTTCCGCGATGCGCCATGCCGGGTTCCTGCATCGGAAGACGCACGGATGGCGCCCAATCCAGGTTCGCTGGGTCAGTCGAGCCAAGACATCGACCTGAGCACTTCAGCCCGCCTCGGGCGGGTCGTCTTTTTCAGGGAAATTCAAATGAACGACGTTATCGATCAAAAGGGTCAAAAGGACCAGGGCACCACCGCCCTGTTCGACACCGCACTGGCCCTCATCGGGGCATGGATTGAGATCCTGCAGGCCGAGATCCGCTCGCACTGCACTTCCGCCCGCCCGCTGAGCAAGCAGATCCACCCGCTGACGCGAAAGGTTGCCGAGGCCGTCACCGTGGGCCGCAAGCTGCGCCGCAACGACCTCGCCGCCATTACCGCAACGATCGACTTCTATACCTCGCTGATCGAGGCGCGCCGGCAGGAGGAATCACATGCTGCCTGAGGATCCGCTGCTGTTGATCGGCTTCCAGATCTTCATCGGCCTGTGGACCGCGCTGGGGTTGGCGGTCGCGCACCTGGGGTGAGCACGGCCACCTGCCTGCCGCTCACCCCTTCGCCGTCGCCTCCGCCTCCTGCAGCAGCCGCCACATCACCTTGCCGCTCCCGCTCTTCGGCAGCGCATCGACGAACTGCACCTTGCGCGGGATCTTGTAGACCGCCATGTTCTCGCGGCACCAGTCGATGATCTCCTGCTCGGTGGTGTCCTGGTGCGTGGCGCGCAGCACGATCACGGCCTTGACCGATTCGCCGCGGTAGTCGTCCTTCGTGGCGATGACGCAGGCTTCCTGGATCGCGGGGTGCTTGAACATCAGCAGTTCCACCTCGGCCGGCCAGACCTTGAAGCCGCTCGCATTGATCATGCGCTTGAGCCGGTCGGTCATGAAGAAGTAGCCGTCCTCGTCCATGCGGCCCATGTCGCCGGTGCGGAAGAAGCGCTTGCCTTCGAATTCGACGAAAGCCGCGGCGGTCGCGTCCGGGCGCTTCCAGTAGCCCTGGAACACCTCGGGGCCGTGCGTGATGATCTCGCCCGATTCGCCGACCGGTAGCTCCTGCAAGGTCTCCGGGTCGACCACGCGCGAGTCGGTGCTCATGTACGGGATGCCCAGGCATTGCTGCTTCGGGTTCTCGAACGGGTTGGCATGCGAGGGCGCGGCGGTCTCGGTAAGGCCGTAGCCTTCCTGGTACTTGAGGCCGTAGGAATCCAGCAGGCGCTGCGCAATGGCCTGCGGCATGGCCGCGCCGCCACCGCCGATGTAGACGAGGCTGCTCAGGTCGTAGTTGGCGAAGTTGGGGCTGGCCAGCAGGTCGATGACCATGGTGGGGATATTGGTCCAGCTCGTGACCTTCCAGCGCGAGATCAGGCGGCCGGCCACGTCGCGGTCCCAGCGCGGCATGATGACCATGGTGCCGCCGAACACGATGGTCGTGTGCATCAGGCTCACGGTGCCGGTGATGTGGAACATCGGCACCACGGCCAGCATCACGCCTTCCGACGAACCCAGGCCCCAGAGCTGGCTGGCGAAGGCGTTGTGGTTGAGGCTCGAATGGTTGTGGATGCAGCCCTTGGGCAGGCCGGTGGTGCCGCTGGTGTAGGGCAGCAGCGCCATGTCGTTGGCGCCCACCACGTGTTCAGGGGGCGTGTGGCCTGCATTCAAGGCGTCGGTCCAGTGCATCGCCTGACCGCCGGCCAGCGCGGGCAGCGGGTGGCGCGTGAGCAGCCAGTCGCGCCAGGCCGCTGCCGGCGCCTCGTCGCCCGACACGTCGGTATCGAAGGTATCGGTGAACTGGGTCACGATCAGGTGGGCCAGCCGCTGATCCGCGGGCAGCGCGTCGCTGGCCTTGGCCAGTTCGGCTGCGAGGTCGCCGGTGGTGATCGCGACCTTGGCATCGGGGTCGACGATGTAGTGCTTCAGTTCCTCGGCCCGGTTCATCGGGTTGACCGGCACCACCACCGCATTGGCCCGCAGGATCGCGAAGTGCGCGATCACCAGTTGCGGGCAGTTCTGCATGTCGAGCACCACGCGGTCGCCGCGCTTCACACCGAGAGCATGCAGCGTGCCGGCCAAGCGTTCGGTTTGCGCCAGGAAGTCGCTGTAGGTGATGACGCGGCCGAAGAACACCAGCGCGGGCTTGTCGGGGTAGCGCGCGGCGCTGGTGGCCAGGTTGTGCCAGAGCGAGGTGGCGGGGACGGTGATGGATTTGGGCAGGCGGGCAGGCCAGAACTTGTAATGCGGGCGGTTCATTGGGTCTCCAGAGTCATCCGAGCCTACGCGGCAGCGCAGCATATTCGAATACGGGAAGCCCCCAAGGCGTCACTTCGGCGACCCGGACGGGATGCGCCGCATGACTACAGACAAGCTCCCCGCAACGGCTTACAACCGCTGGTCGTTCAACCCATCGAGGAGTCGAGATGCCCGAAAAGCATGCAAGCGTTCACTGGGAAGGCGCCGGCAAGACCGGCAAGGGCCAGATCAGCACGGAGACCGGCGCACTCAAGGCCTACCCCTACGGCTTCGCCAGCCGCTTCGAGGACGACCGCAAGGGCACCAACCCCGAGGAGATCCTCGGCGCGGCGCACGCGGGCTGCTTCACGATGGCCTTTGCGTTCGCGCTGGAAGGCGCCGGACTCGCGGCCACCAGCATCGACACCAAGGCCGCCGTGCGGCTGGTGAAGGACGGCGACGGCTTCAAGATCGATCGCATCGCGCTGGAACTCGAGGCCGCGATTCCCGGCATCGACGAGGCCACCTTCCAGAAGATCGCGGCCGGGGCCAAGGCCGGGTGCCCGCTGTCGAAGGCGCTGGCGAGCGTGCCGGAGATCACGATGAAGGCGACGCTCAAGACCTGATGTATTTGCAGGGGTGGCGCACACGTCGCCCCGTTGCCCGAACCCTGTTCGCGGGGGTCGTCCGCCGTCGTGCTACCGCGCGGTATGTTGCTTGCAAACATCAACTACCGGCGCACTTCATCGGGGATTTCCCCCGGCCTCATTCGATCTGTCATTCCGGCGACCCGGCCGTTACTTGACGCACTTCAAGAATCGGAGCGGGGCATGGCGTGCGCGCCATCTCCTTCCCTCGATCGATTGAAACCCGGAGACAGACAGATGAAGAAGAGCAGCGTCAAAGCCTTTCGCTTGACCGCCATGTGCGTGGTGTTGGGCAGCGGCCTCGTGGCCTGCGGCGGCGGTGGTGGTGGTGGAGGCTACAGCCTGCCCATCGTGACCACTCCCCAGAAAGCCGACACGCCGCCACCCGACACGCGCGTGGCAATCGCGTCGGTCACCGTCTTCGGCGACAGCCTGAGCGACGTGGGCACCTACAAGGCCGCCACCGGCGACCCGGCCAACCCCGGCAAGTTCACGGTCAACCCCGGCAAGGTCTGGGTCGAGAACATCGCCGACTTCTTCGGCCTGGGCGTGACGCCGAACCGCTCGCTCACGCTGGACGAAACCGCCAGCGGCGTCAAGGGCGCCGGCGTGGGCACGGCCACCGTGATCGGCGGCAACGGCTATGCGGAAGGCGGCGCGCGCGTCGACGCGCTGCCGAGCGAAAGCGGCATCGGCAACAACCAGATCGTGGCGCCGATCTCGCGCCAGATCACCAGCTACCTGGCCAGCCATGCCAAGTTTCCGGCCAGCGAGCTGGTCGTCCTCGACGGCGGCGGCAACGACACCTATGCGCAGTTCAGCTCGGTGTGCTGGGGCACCGACGACAACGGTCCGGGCACCGGCAGCGGCAACGCGACCATCGCCGGCGCGACCAGCGAGATCATGACCGCCGCCTATTCACAGGTCGCCAACATCAAGCGCATCCATGACAACGGCGCGCCGGTGGTGCTGGTGGCGGCGGCCTCCGACTGGAGCGGCAACCCCTTCGGCGCGCACTACCTGAGCGATGCCTACCAGGCCACGGGCTGCTACACCAAGGTGCCTGCGTCGCAGATCACCGCCTGGACCAACCAGTTCAACGCCATCCTCAAGGCCGGCATCGCGGGCATGGGCAACGTGGTCTACATGGACGCGGCGGCCGACTTCGCGGATGCCGTAGCCAACCCGTCGAAGTACGGCTTCGTGAACGTCGACACGCCCGCCTGCACGGTCGCCAGCGCCGCCTTGTGCACCGCCGCCACGCTGCGCGCGCCCGATGCCGCGACGACCTACCTGTGGTCCGATGCGTTCCACCCGACGCCGCGCGGGCACCAGATCTTCTCGGACGCGGCGCTCAATGCGCTCAAGGCATCAACGAAGAAGTCGTCGTGACGGATTGGATTGACGCTTGCTCAGAAGGTGTGAAGATTTCGTAGCGCAGGGCGCCTGCCGGGAGGCCGGTTCGCGGAGCGGAGCCGTACTCCAGTACGGCGAGCACCGCAGACCCGAGATCGGTGGCCGCAGTAGAAATATTCACACCTTCTCGCGGAACAGGCCGTTGAGCTCCACGCCCGATGCCGCGTCCGCGAACCCATCGAACCTGCCGCGTTCCGCCAGCCCGCGGGCGGCGCGCATGAAGCCGCCCCAGGCCGCGCGCGCCAACGCGCCGCCGACACTCACGCGCCGCACGCCCAGCGCCGCGATGTCATGCATCGTCAGGTCGCTGGCCGAGCCGACCAGCAGGTTGACCGGCTTGGGCGACACGGCCGCGACCACGATCTCGATCTGCTCGCGCGTGCGGATGCCGGGCGCGTAGAGGCAGTCGGCGCCGGCTTCCGAGTAAGCCTTGAGCCGGACCACGGCATCGTCCAGGTCCGGCCGGCCGGCGAAGAAGTTCTCGGCGCGGCCAATCAGCAAGGTGTCGCCGCCGGCCTTGTCGATCGCATGGCGGGCCGCCCGGATGCGGGCCACCGCCACCTCGATGTCCAGCAGCGGTTCGGCCGGGTCGCCGGTCGAGTCCTCGATCGACAGGCCGGCCACGCCGGTCTCGATGGCCAGGCGCACGCTTTCCGCGATACCCTGCGGGTCGGGCGCGAAGCCGCTCTCGAAGTCCGCGTTCACCGGCAGGTCGGTGGCGGCCACCATCTCGCGCAGGTGGTCCAGCACCATCTCGCGCGACATGTCGCCATCGGCACGGCCGAGCGACCAGGCACAGCCGGAACTCGTCGTGGCCAGCGCCTTGAAGCCCAGCGCCTTGAGATAGCGTGCGCTGCCCACGTCCCACGGGTTTGGAATGACGAAGCAGCCGCTGGCGTGCAGTTGCCGAAAGGCGCGGCGCCGGGCCGCGATGTCGGAGGAGGAAGGGGTCACGTTTGTCACCTCTGTGGCGTTATCCGGGGCCCATCGTAGCGGGCGAATCCACCCATGGCGCGGAACGTTTGCGCTGTGGCAAGCTCGACCTGCCATGGCTCATCGATCACCCGTCCTGCCTTTTTCGAGGCGCAGCCTCATGCGCGGCGTCCTCCGCGGCCTGTTCGGCGCCGCACTGGCGCCCACGCCGCTCGCCGCTTTCGCGGGCTTCAATTTCTTCACCAGCGAATACACCGCGAGCCGGGCGGAGCTGGAGGCACAGATCGTCAAGCGCTTTCCCGTCCAGCAGCGCTATGCGGAGATCTTCGAAGTGCTGCTGCGCGATCCGCGGCTCGCGCTCGATGCCCGCAACAATCGCGCCGCCATCTCGGCCATCGTGGTCATCGGCAGCCCGTTGATGCAGCCGTCCGCGGTCGGCGGCATCGTGTCGGTCAGCAGCGCGTTGAAGTACGACCCTGCCGCGCTGGCATTGCGGCTCGACCAGCCGCGCGCCGATCGCATCGAGCTGCAAGGCCTCGGCGGGCGCGACGCCGCGCGGCTGCAGCAAGTCGGCGGCCTGGTCGCGCAGGAGTTGCTGCGCGACTACCCGTTGCACACCTTCAAGCGCGAGGAGCTGACCGTGGGCCGCAAGACCTACGAGATCGGCGCGATCACGGTGCTGGACGATGGCATCAAGGTGGAGCTCAAGTGAAGCCTGAAATGACGGCGGGCGTTCGGTGGATGCCGGTGCTGGCATGTGCATTGCTGGCTGCGTGCATCGTGCCACCGGCCTCGCCCCCGGCCGGCTTCGACCTGCAGGCTCATCGCGGAGGCCGCGGCCTCGCGCCCGAGAACACGCTGGCCGCATTCCGTAATGCCATGCGACTCGGCGTGACCACGCTCGAACTCGACATCGGCCTCACGGCCGACAACGTGGTCGTCATCTCGCACGACACCGCGCTCAACCCCGACCACACCCGCGACGCGCAGGGCGCATGGTTGCCGGCCGTCGGCCCGGCCATCCGCACGATGACGCTGGCGCAAGTGCAGGGCTACGACGTCGGAAGGCTGAATCCGGACAGCAGCTACGGCAAGCCCTTTGCCACCCAGCAGCCCAGCGATGGCGAACGCATCCCGACACTGGCCGCCCTCTTCTCCATGGCCCGCGAACGCGGCGACGAGCGAATCCGCTTCAACATCGAGACCAAGGTCGACCCCACACGGCCGGAAGACACCGCCGCGCCCGAGCCGATGCTGCGCGCCTTGCTCGCCGAGATCGACAAGGCCGGCATGGCCTCGCGCGTGACCATCCAGAGCTTCGACTGGCGCACGCTCGCCCTGGTCGGCCAGCTCGCGCCGGACCTGCCGCGCGCCTACCTGAGCACCGCGCGAACCCTGCGCGACAGCCGCTGGACGCTCGGCCTCGATGCCGCCAGCTTCGGCTCCACGCCCTTGCTGGTGCAGGCCGCGTCCGCGGGCGGCAAGGCGCCGGTGATCTGGTCACCCGCTTTCAACGACCTGACTTCCGCGCAAGTACGGCAGGCCCACGCCCTGCGGATGACCGTGCTCCCCTGGACGGTGAACCAGCGCGCCGACATGCTGCGGCTGCTGGACATGGGCGTGGACGGCATCATCACGGACTTCCCGGATGTGCTGGCCGACGTGCTGCGCGAACGCGGCGCCGCGCGTTCGCCAGGCTGACGCGTTCCGTCCACGCAAGCCGCGCGCGGCGCATCCGTCTCACTGGTGGAACTCCCTACTGACGCCATGCGGCATCAGACACATCATCAATTCATACGACCTTGCAATCAAACGCATGACTGCGTTGGACCGCCTTGTTCTGCGCTTTATTGCAAGGTCGTATCACACCACCCCTATAGGGAGCCCCAGTGAAACTTGCAACGTTCCTGTCCCCGGCCGTCTTCGCCGCGACCGCACTGGCCGCGTTCAGCGCCATCGCCGCCGACGTCAACGTCCGCCTCATGCACGTCGACCAGAACCCCGACGTCACGACCTTCTACAACGACGTCGCGCGCCGCTTCGAGGCCACGCACCCCGGCGTGAAGGTGGAGATCCAGTACCTCGAGAACGAGTCGTACAAGAAGAAGCTCACCACGCTGCTGCAATCGCCGGACAAGCCGAACATCCTCTACAGCTGGGGTGGCGGCGTGCTGCGCGAGCAGGTCAGGGCCGGTGTCGTCGAAGACCTGACGACGCCGATGAACAGCGGCTGGAAAGACACGTTGATGGCCGCCTCGGTGCCGCCCTACGCAATCGACGGCAAGGTCTGGGGCGTGCCCTTCCAGACCTCGCAGGTCGGCTTCTTCTACAACAAGGACCTGTTCGCCAAGGCCGGCGTCGACGCCGCCTCCATCAAGACCTGGGACGACCTGCTCGGCGCGGTGAAGAAGTTCCAGGCCGCGGGCATCACGCCGATCATCGCGGGCGGCGGCGACAAGTGGCCGCTGCATTTCTACTGGTCGCACCTGGCCATCCGCATCGGCGGCAAGCCGGCCTTCGACGCCGCGCTGCGCAACGAGGGCAAGGGCTTCGCATCCGAGACCTTCGTCAAGGCCGGCGAGATGTTCAAGCAGCTGGCCGACCTCAAGCCCTTCCAGCCCGGCTACCTTGGCGCCACCTTCCCGCAGTCATCTGGCCAGTTCGGCGACGGCAAGGGCGCGATGGTGCTGATGCTCAACGGCATGCTCGGCTCGATGAAGGCCAACTCGGCCGACAAGGCCGGCATCCCCGACGACAAGCTCGGCTGGATGCCGTTCCCGACCGTGGCCGGCGGCAAGGGTGACCCGAGCGATACCCTTGGCGGCATGAATGGCTGGCTTGTCACCAAGGGCTCGCCACCCGCGACCGTCGAATTCCTGCGCTTCTTCATGGACGCCAGCAACCAGAAGATCGCGGCCGAGAAGGGCCTCTACATCCCGGTGGTAAACGGCACGCAGGAATCGATCAAGCGCCCGGTGCTGCGCCAGCTGGCGGAGAACGTGTCGAAGTCGAAGTACCACCAGATCTACTACGACCAGATGCTCGGCCCGTCGGTGGGCGCCGTCGTGAATGACGTCTCGGCCGACCTCGCGGCCGGCCGCACCACGCCTGCGGATGCTGCAAACGCAGTACAGCAGGCGTGGAAGCTGGCCAACTGATACGACCTCGCAATCAAACGCATCACTGCGTTGGATCGCCTTGCCGTGCTACAGCACTGTCTGCGGCGCTCCGCCTTGTCCTGCGCTTGATTGCAAGGTCGTATGAGCCCCCGCTTGAACACCGAGCCGCGATCGACGCCGTGGGGCAGGCTGCGCATGGCCCACGGCACGCGCGCCTCGGCCACCGTCGTGCTGTTCTTCCTGCCACCGGCGCTGCTGCTGTTCACGCTGTTCGTGGCACTGCCGATGGGCGAGGCGGCGTGGTACAGCTTCTTCAACTGGAGCGGCTACGGCCCTCCAACCCAGTGGGTCGGCTGGCGCAACTTCCAGCTGCTGTTCCAGACGCCGGCGTTTCGCACGGCGCTGGGCAACAACCTGCTGATCATCGTCGCGTCGCTCGTCGTGCAGTTGCCGCTCGCGCTGGCGATGGCGGTGCTGCTGTCGGACAAGGTGCGCGGCACCACCACGTTCCGCCTCATCTTCTTCCTGCCCTACATCCTGGCCGAGGTCGCGGCCGGACTGATCTGGCGCTTCGTCTACGACGGGGACTACGGCTTCCTCGCCAAGATCTGGGGCCTGTTCGGGGCCACGCCGCCCTACGTGCTGGCGGAGCCCGAACTCGCGATGTACGCGATCCTCGTGGTGGTGATCTGGAAGTACTTCGGCTTCCACATGATCCTCTACATCGCCGGCCTGCAGCAGATCGACCGCAACCTCAACGAAGCCGCGCGCATGGACGGCGCCACCGACTGGCAGATCTTCTGGCGCATCACCTTGCCGCTGCTCGCGCCGACGATCCGGCTGTCGGTGTTCTTCGCGATCCTGGGCTCGATCCAGCTCTTCGACGTGATCATGCCGCTCACCAAGGGCGGGCCCTCCGACAGCACGCAGACCATGGTCACCTTCCTCTACACCTACGGCGTGACACGCATGCAGATCGGCTTTGGCAGCGCGTTGGGGGTGGTGCTGTTCTGCATCTGCGTGGTGTTCGCCTTCGGCTATAAGAAGACGTTGATGCGCAATGACTAGCAGCAAGTCGTTCGGGGACCCCTCCTCCATCACCGGCTCGATGTCGCCCCTGCTGCGCTATGCGGTGCTGTTCATCGTGGCGGCGATCGTGCTGGTGCCGCTGTTCGCGACCGCGCTGGGCGGCTTCAAGACACTGGGCGACCTGCGGGTGAACCCGTTCGGCCTGCCCGCGCACTGGGAGTGGAGCAACTACTGGGACATCCTGGGCGGCGGGCGCTACTGGCGCCTGATGCTCAACTCGCTGGTGATCGCGGTGCTGACGGTGGTGCTGACCGTCACCGTCTCCGCGATGGCCGCCTTCACCTTCGTGCACGTGCGCTTCTACGGCTCGGACTTTCTCTTCAACTACCTGCTGCTGGGCCTGATGTTCCCGGCGGCGACGGCGATCCTGCCGCTGTTCATCAAGATCCGCGACCTGGGCCTGCTCGACACCTACTGGGGCGTGGTGCTGCCGCAGGTGGCCTTCGGCCTGGCGACGAGCATCCTGCTGTTTCGCAACTACTTCAAGCAACTGCCGCCCGACCTGTTCGAGGCATCGCAGATCGACGGCTGCGGCTACTTCCGGTTCTTCTGGTACATCGTGCTGCCGCTGTCGCGGCCGATCCTGGCGACCGTCGCGGTGATCGTGTTCGTGCACAGCTGGAACGGCTACCTGCTGCCGCTGGTGGTGTTCAACCGCGACAGCCTCTACACCTGGCCGCTCGGGATCATGGCCTACCAGGGCGAGTACTCGACCGACTGGCACCTGGTGCTGGCCTTCATCACGCTGACCATCCTGCCCGCGGTGGTGATGTTCTTCGCGGCGCAGAAGCACATCGTGGCGGGGCTGACTTGTGGTTCGGTCAAGGGATGAAACGACGCCTGTGGCGCCCACGCCTTACCGGGGTGCCGGCCAGTGGGCGGGATCACGCCGACGGCGTACTCCACTCCGCGAATGTCCCCCGCCCTGCGGGCTCCTCCTTTATTTCGCTGCGTGGAGCACACCATCGACGTGATCTCGACGCGCAGTGGTTGGTCGGAGGGGAATACCCGCAGCCCTCGGCCCGCGCCGCTGCCTCGCTAGAGTTTCGTACGTCGCGGAAGCCGAACAGTCTCATGGCGCAGTGAATGACCCCTCAACGAAAGACACCTGAATGAGCAAAGTCGGCATCGGCATCATCGGCTGCGGCAACATCAGCGAGGTCTACCTCAAGGCGGCATCGAGCTTTCCCATCCTCGACATCCGCGGACTGGCCGACCTCATCCCGCAGGCGGCGCAAGCGCGTGCAACGCAGTTCGGGCTGAAGGCCTGTTCCGTGGACGAGTTGCTGCGCGACCCGTCCATCGAGATCATCGTCAACCTCACGATCCCGGCCGCGCATGTCGAGGTCGGGCTGCAGGTCCTGCGCGCCGGCAAGCACGTCCACTCCGAGAAGCCGCTGGGCCTCACCACAGCCCAGGCACGCACGCTGCTCGAAGAGGCCGACAAGCGCGGCCTGCGCGTCGGCTGCGCGCCCGACACCTTTCTCGGCGGCTCGCACCAGACCTGCCGCAAGCTCATCGACGAAGGCGCCATCGGCCAGCCGCTGGCAGGCAGCGCCTTCTTCATGTGCCCGGGCCATGAACGCTGGCATCCCAACCCGGCCTTCTACTACGCGGCCGGCGGCGGGCCGATGCTCGATATGGGGCCGTACTACATCGCCGCGCTGGTGAACCTGATCGGGCCGGTGGCGCGGGTTTCGGGCGCGGTCGCGCGTGCAAGGTCGGAACGCATCATCACCAGCGAACCCCTCAAGGGCACCAGGATCCCGGTCGAGGTGGCCACGCACGTCACCGGCACGATGGAGTTCGCCAGCGGCGCCCTGGTGTCGATTGCCACGAGCTTCGACGTGCCCCGGCATCGCCATTCGCACATCGATCTGTACGGCACCGAAGCCAGCCTGAGCGCCCCGGATCCCAATCGCTTCTTCGGCGCCATCGAAATCGCACGCGCCGGCCAGGACTGGATTCCGCAACCGACCGAACATCCCTACGCCACCGGCAACCACCGCATCATGGGCGTGGCCGACCTGGCGCATGCCATCCGCAACAACCGGCCGCATCGCGCATCGGGCGCGCTGGCACTGCATGTACTCGAGGTGATGGAGGCCTTCCAGACATCGTCGGACAGCGGCCGCCACATCACGATCGAGACGCGGCCCGAACGTCCGGCAATGCTGCCGACCCACCTGCCACCGGGCGAACTCGACTGATCAACCCACGGAGAAATGCCAAAAATGCGTGAAGCACTCATCGTCTGGGGCGGCTGGGCCGGCCACGAGCCCGAACAATGCGCCGGCATCGTCGCCGGCATGCTGGCGTCGCACGACTTCAAGGTGCGCGTCGAGACCACCACCCGGGCCTTCGCCGACCCGTCCATCGCCGACCTGAGCGTGATCGTGCCGATCTTCACCATGTCGAAGATCGAGAAGGACGAAGCCGCCAACCTGGCCCACGCCGTGCGCAACGGCGTCGGCTTGGCGGGCTTTCACGGCGGCATGTGCGATGCCTTCCGCGACGCGGTCGAATACCAGTTCATGACCGGCGGCCAGTGGGTCGCGCACCCCGGCAACGTCATCGACTTCCGCGTCAACATCGCGCGGCGCGACGACCCGGTCATGGCCGGTCTGGACGACTTCGACTACCGCTCCGAGCAGTACTACATGCACGTCGACCCCTCGAACGAGGTGCTGGCGACGACCACGTTCAGCGGCGAGCATGCGCCCTGGATCGAGGACGTGGTGATGCCGGTGGTGTGGAAGCGAAGGCACGGGCAGGGTCGCGTGTTCTACAGCGCGCTGGGGCACGTGTCGAAGGAGTTCGAGGTGCCGCAGATGCGCACGCTGTTCGAGCGCGGGCTGCTGTGGGCGGCGCGATAACAATTGCTTCCACTGTGCAACCAATCACATCCGAGGCCTTCTTCGCAACGCCAGCCACTGGATTGCCATGCATACAAAAGTTAGTCTGGATGCGGGCGTTTCAATTCCGCCGAGGCCGTTCGTTCTAAGCCTGAGGACCGCCAGCGCTGCCGCCCATCGAAGGACACACGCCATGAAATCGCACAGCATTGAACTGATCGTCGACGAGCCCATACCGGGACACTATTGCTGGGTCCTGCTCAAGCATGAAGCGCCAGACCAGAACCCGGTTCCCGTCGACTACGCCGCCGGCCCGATGCCCACCTACACCGCCGCCATGATGGCCGGCATTGCCGCCCTCGAGCGCCGCGCCGAATCGCACGCGGCGCAGGACGGGCCGAACACGCTCCACTGAATTCGCGCGCCGCGCGATCAGCGCGGACGCGGGTGCTCCTGCCGCCAGTTCCACGGCGGCACGGGCTCCTCGTCCTTCCACAGGCCCGCGTGCCTGGCCTTGGCCTCGGATTCGGCAAACTCATACTGGCCGCGCTCCTGCGGCGTCTGTTCCCCGGCGAAATGCGGCTCCCACCACGCCATCCCCAGCGTGAGCATGGAGAGCCCCGCATCCAGCGTCTTCGCACATGGCTCGCGTGTGCATGAAGCCGGCGCCACCATCACCTTGCACACGCTCCTGCCGTAGCGATCCGGATTGCCCCGGCATTCAAGACGCGCCATCTTGTCGAGCACGAGACCGGTCAAGGCCTGCCTGGCGCGATGCCCGAAGGGTTGGTTGCTCTCCGGCGCGTCGACGCTGGCGACTCGTACCGTCACGAGGTTTTGCGGCAGCGCTGCTTCATCGCAGAGCGCCTTGAGGGTGTCGCCATCGGAGACGGAAAGCACGAGGCAAAGAATGGCAGTGGCGGCAATTGGCATGGGCCATATGGTGCCAAACAAATCGACTTGCGCTACGCTCAATGCCGACGGCCCCGATCGCGGCTGACTGGAGTGCATGTGGCAAAGGAACAGAAGAAGAAGCTCGCCTCGCCGGCTCAACCACGCCTGTCGCGCGCCGAACAGCAAGCGCTCGGCAAGAGCATGCGCGAGAAGTGCCCGCGCGAATCGCACGCAGTGTGGGAACCTTCTTCCCGCCGCCCCGACCCATTGGCCATATTGGCCCAGGCCAACAAGGGCCGCGATCCGGAACTGGTGCCGCTGCGGATGGGCCGCATGGTGCACACGCCCTTCACCTTCTATCGCGGCGCCGCGCTCAACATGGCGGACGATCTGGCGAACACGCCCGTCACCGGCATGCGCGTGCAGGCGTGCGGCGACTGCCACCTGATGAACTTCGGTGCCTTTGCCACGCCGGAGCGCAGGATGATCTTCGACATCAACGACATGGACGAGACACTCCCCGCGCCCTGGGAGTGGGACGTCAAGCGGTTGGCGGCCAGCCTCGTGGTGGCAGGCCGGAACAACCGGTTCAGCGAAAGCGCCGCGCGCGATGCGGCGCTTGCCTGCGTGCGCAGCTATCGCGAACGCATGGACGAGTACAGCCGGATGTCGGTACTGGACGTCTGGTATTCATGCGTCGAGATCGAGGAGGCGCTGAAAACCATCGGCGACGACTCGACCCGCAAGCGCATGCAGAAGCGGGTGGACGCGGCACGCCAGCGCAGCGTGCTCGAGCACGACTTTCCCAAGCTCGCAGCATTGGCGGGAGCGGCGCCGACCATCAAGGACAACCCGCCGCTCATCTACCACCCGCGCGACGAGCACGAGCAATCCCTGCTCGACCGCACCCGCGAGGCCTTCGGCACCTACCGCGAATCGGTGCAGGAAGACAGGCGCGCCCTGATCGACCGCTACGAAATCAAGGACGTCGCGATCAAGGTGGTGGGCGTCGGCAGCGTCGGCACCTTCTGCGCCGTGATGCTGCTGATGGCCGGCAAGAGCGACCCACTCTTCCTGCAGGTGAAGGAGGCGCGCGCGTCGGTGCTGGAGGCCTACGCCGGCAAGAGCCTGCACCCCAACCACGGCCAGCGCGTGGTGAACGGCTACCGCCTGATCCAGTCGGCCAGCGACATCTTCCTCGGCTGGACCGAGGGAAAGCTCGGCCGCCATTTCTTCGTGCGGCAACTGCGGGACATGAAGGTCAGCGCGCTGGTCGACGTCTTCTCGCCCGGCGTGATGAACGACTACGCCAGGTTGTGTGGATGGACGCTTGCGCGTGCCCATGCACGCTCCGGCGCGCCCGCGCAGATCAGCGGGTATCTCGGCAAGGGCGACGCCTTCGACAAGGCGATTGCCAAGTTCGCAACTGCCTACGCAGACCAGAACGAGCGCGACCACGAGGTGCTGAGGAAGGCCGTGCTGTCGGCACAGGTCGAGGCAGTCGTCGAGCCCGACTGAGCGGGCGCGGCTGGGGGAGACTGGCGCCCTCTACGTCGCGGCGACTGCCGTCGGCAACACGTAGTCGCGGTACTGCTCGCGCAGCTTCATCTTCAGCAGCTTGCCGGTGGCGGTGTGCGGCAACTCGGGCACGAACAGCACCTCGTCGGGCAACCACCATTTCGCGATGCGCTTGCCGAGGAATTCGAGCACGTCCTCGCGCGTCACCTCTTGCCCTGGCCGCCCGACGATGAGCAGCAAAGGCCGCTCCTGCCAGGTCGGATGCGATACGCCGATGATGCAGGCCTCGGCGACGCCGGGGCAACCCATCGCCGCGTTCTCGACGTCGATCGACGAGATCCATTCGCCGCCGGACTTGATCACGTCCTTGGCGCGGTCCACCAGTTGCAGGAAACCGTCGGAGTCGATCGTCGCGATGTCCCCAGTGCGGAAATAGCCTTCCCCGTCGAGCGGCGAGCCTCCCTCGCCGCGGTAATAGCCGCTGGCGATCCATGGTCCGCGCACGTACAGGTGGCCGAACGCCTTGCCGTCCCAGGGTTGAACACGGCCTTCGTCGTCAATGATCTTCAGGTCCACTCCCCAGACCCCGCGGCCCTGCTTGAGCTTGATCCTGAGCTGGTCTTCCCCGGGCATCCTCTTGTGCTTGTCCAGCAGCGTGTTGATGGCACCGATGGGGCTGGTCTCGGTCATGCCCCATCCCTGGACCACCTCGGCGCCGAAATCGCGCTCGAACCGTTCCAGCATCGCGCGTGACAACGCCGCGCCACCGATGCCGATGCGCTTGATGCCAAGCGCGCGCGCATCCAGCTCGGGATGCGCATCGAGGTACTGGAACAGAAGCATCCACACCGTGGGCACGCCTTGCGAGAAGGTCACCTTCTCGTCGCGCATCAGCGTGTAGACGCTGTGACCGTCGAGGTGCGGCCCGGGAAACACCATCTTGGCGCCCACCATGGCCGCGGCATACGGCGTGCCCCAGCCATTGGCATGGAACATCGGCACGACCAGCAGCAGGGTCTCGGTCGAGCTGATGCCGAAGGTGTCGGGCGCCAGCTCCATCAGGCTGTGCAACACGGTCGAGCGATGCGAATACAGCACGCCCTTGGGGTTGCCGGTGGTGCCGGAGGTGTAGCAGAGCGATGAAGCGGAACGCTCGTCGAACTCGGGCCAGGCGTAGCCGGCGGCATCCTGGGCGTTGACGATGTCTTCGAAGCACAGCAGGTTGGGCAGGTTGGCCGCCGGCATGTGCGCGCGGTCGGTCATCGCCACGAAGGCCTTCACGGACTGGAGCTTCGGTGCCAGCTTCTCGACCAGCGGCGCGAACATCGCGTCGAACATCAGTACCGAGTCTTCGGCGTGGTTGATGATGTAGTCGATCTGCTCCGGAAAGAGCCGCGGGTTGACGGTATGCAGCACCGCGCCCATGCCCGACACGCCGTAGTAGAGCTCCAGGTGCCGGTGGGAATTCCAGGCCAGCGTGCCGACGCGGTCGCCCGGCCGCACGCCCAGCGCGCCCAGCGCCTTGGCGACCTGCTTGGCGCGGTCCCGGATGCCGCGCCAGTTCGTGCGGTGCACCGTGCCTTCGGGCAGGCGCGAGACGATCTCGGTGTCCGGATGAAAAGTGGCCGCATGCTCGACGAGCGAAGAAATAAGCAATGGGCGGTCCTGCATCAATCCCAGCATGGGCGTGTCTCCGTGGTTTCGTGAATATGAAAGGTCGGCGAGTACATCGTCGCCCGAGGAGGGCCGCGTGGCAATCCGGGCTGGCCTCATGCAACGGGGGCGCAGGCCGCTCGTGCCGCGCCTTATCATCGCCGCCGATGTCCCATACCCCATTGCCGCCCGCAGGCGCCATCACCGACGTCGCCGGCATCGAGGTCGGCCACTTCTCCGACACCCGTCGCCCCACCGGTTGCACCGTGATCCTCACGCGCGAAGGCGCGGTCGGCGGCGTCGATGTGCGCGGTGCCGCGCCCGGCACGCGCGAAACCGATCTGCTGGCGCCTGGCAACCTGGTCGAGCGCGTGCACGGCGTGATGCTCGCCGGCGGCAGCGCCTGGGGCCTCGCCGCCGCGGAGGGCGCAGTGCGCTGGCTGGAGGAGCGTGGCGTGGGCATGGACGTGCGCTACGGCACGCTGCCCATCGTGCCGGCTGCCGTGCTGTTCGACCTGCCGATGGGCGACCCGCGCATCCGGCCCGACGCGGCGGCGGGCTACGCGGCCTGCCAGGCGGCTTCGCGCGAGGCGCCGGCCGAAGGCAATGTCGGCGCCGGCAGCGGTGCGCTGGTGGGCAAGCTGTTCGGCATCGACCGGGCCATGAAGGGCGGCATCGGCACGGCTTCCGTGACGGTGGCCGGCGTCACGGTCGGCGCGCTGGTCGCATGCAATGCGCTGGGCGATGTGATCGACCCCGACACCGGCCAGGTGGTGGCCGGCGCGCTGACGGCGGACGGCCGCACACTGCTCGACACCCGCCGTGCGCTGCTGCGCGGCGAGTTGCCCCAGCCATTGCTGGCCGGCACCAACACGACGCTCGGCGTGGTGGCGACCGATGCGGTGTTGACCAAAGTGCAGGCCAACCGCCTCGCGATGGTGGCGCACGATGGACTGGCGCGCAGCATCAACCCGGTCCACACGATGAGTGACGGCGACACGTTGTTCGCCCTCGCGACCTGCCGCGCGCCCGTCACCGGCGCCACGCCGGGCATGACCGTGCTGAGCGCGATGGCGGCGGAAGCAGTGGCGCGGGCGACGCTACGCGCCGTGCGTGCTGCGGAATCGCTGACGGTGGGGGGCCGCCATGCGCTGGCTGCGCGGGACCTGCGGTAGCGGCGGCGCTGCGAAGGCAGGCGGCACGCCCGGCTCGGCGCGCGACTCGATCACCGGCGCGTGATCGACCGAAAGCTTGTCGAAGTCGCCCCGCACGACAGCCACCAGGTCCAGTGCGACGAGGACCAATCCACATCCCGCCGCGCAACGCACCAGGTCGCTGACCAGCCGAAATTCGGGAAAGATGTCCTGCCCCGCCAGCACGGCAAGCAATCCGATCGATACCAACTGCACCGCGACCTGCGCGGCAACCGGAAGACGCAGGCTTTCTTGTGTCATAGGCACACCTCCCGCTCGGTAGGTTCAGGCCGCCGCCCATCGGCACGATGACTGGGAGGCGTTTTCATGCGGCCTGGCCGATGTCGACGAGCAGCGAACCGGCCCATGAAATGTAGATATTGGACGGTCTCGTATCAATTCCCCCGCTTGGGTGTATGCGTTCCTGCATGCCGCACTTGCATGCCGCGCGTGCATGCCGTGCGGTCAACCATTCGGCGGCGCGAGATCGGGCTGGGTCGCGAGGATCATCGAGACCAGTTCGGTCCGGTTCTTCACGCCGCACCGGTGCATGAGCGGGCTGATCCTGCTCTTGATGGTTTCGGCGCTCTTGCCGAGCAACTGGCCGATCTCCTTGTTGGTCTTGCCCTGGATCAGCAGCCGGACGATGTCGGTTTCCACCGGGGTCAGCCTGAGCCGCTTGCCCGGCGTGCCGGGCGCCCTCGTCGGGGATGCCTCTATCCGGCAAAAGGCCCTGTGAAGCGCAGGCAGCAGCGCGTCCCGCAGAGCTTCGCCGCGGGCCTCGAATTCGGGCGGCACGTTGTACAGCGCAAGCGAGGCCATGAAGTCGTCCCTTCCGTGCGTATATCGACCCGCGATGCCCAGCAGGTTGTGCATGCCCGCACTCGTGAAGCTGGCCAGCCATCGAAGGTCCACGCCCTCAACGTCGCCTGCACGATCCGTATCGAAGAAGATGTGTCCAACGCCGGAGGACATGAGCCGGCTCAACAGCGGGCTGCTCACGCTCGCGCCCAGGCGAACAATCGTTGTCAGGTGGGCCTCGGAAAGGCCCGATTTGACCAACTGAATTCCTGTGTAGCCTGCAGAATGGGCCAGGCCGTGGCCAGCCAGCACAGCCCGATGCGGCACCAACTCCTGGAGCGGCCCATCCAGCCACTGCTTCAGCGAATTGGCATGATCGACCTTTTCCAGGCTCATGGCCCAGCCGGCGCCCGGCGTTTGTATAGTCACTTCATTCCCCCTGAAAGGCCGTTCGTGCCCAAGACGCAGCCTGCCTTCAACGCACGACGAACGCACTCGCGTGTTACCAAGTGCAACGCTTTCGCCATTCTTATGACGAGATCCAAGGCGCGTCAAATGCTTTGCCCGCCACCGCCCATACCTGAACACTTTCGATGCACATGCCACGCGCGCTTCGTCTCTTTCTGCTGACCATCCGGGACCTGATCGTCTCGGTCGGGCCTGTGATCTTCATCGTGATCGGGCTGCTCATCGCGGCGTACTGGTACCTGGATCCGCAGCCACCCAAGACCGTCGTGCTGGCGACCGGGCCCCAGGGCAGCGCCTATGCAGAATTCGGCAAGCGCTACCAGCAGGCGCTCGCCGCCAGCGGCATCAAGGTCGAGTTGAAGACCACCGAGGGCGCGCTCGACAACCTGGCGCTGCTGCGCAGCGGCGGCGCCGACGTGGCCTTCGTGCGCGGCGGCGCGGCCGATGCGGTGGCGGATGAAGAGGCGGGCATCACCTCGCTGGGCAGCCTGTTCTACGAGCCGGTGTGGGTGTTCTACCGCGAGGAGGCGGGCCGCAAGATCGACCGCAAGACGGGCTTGCTCACGTCGCTGGCGCAGCTGAAGGGCCTGCGCGTCAATGTCGACAAGCCCGGCAGCGGCGTGCCGCAGATCATGGACAAGCTGTTCGCCGCCAACCACATGGACGCGAAGGACATGGAGCTTTCCAACCTCGACCCGGCGCCGGCCGACGCGGCGCTGCAGGCCGGGCTGATCGATGTGGTCGTGCTCGCGTCGGCGCCGCAGTCGCCGCTGGTGCGTGAACTGCTGCGTGCGCCGAACATCAAGTTGATGCCCTTCGACCAGGGCGACGCCTACGCGCGGCGCTTCGCCTTCCTGTCTCCCGTGGCCTTGCCGCGCGGCGTGGTCACGCTGGACAAGGACATTCCGCCGCACGACGTGGCGCTGCTGGCCGCCACGACCTCGCTGCTGTCGCGCGAGCAGACCCACCCGGCCTTGCGCCAGCTGTTCGCGCAGACCGCGCAGAAGCTGCACGGCGAGGCGGGCTGGTTCAATCGCGCACGCGATTTCCCCAACACGCGCACCAGCGAACTGCCGGTCAGCCCCGAGGGCGACCGCGCCATCAACGGCACGCCGCCGTTCTGGCAACGCTACCTGCCGTTCTGGGCAAGCAATCTGGTCGAGCGCATGTGGCTGGTGATCGGCGGCCTGATCGTGCTGATGCTGCCGCTGTCGAAGGTGGTGCCGCCGCTCTACACCTTCCGCGTGCGCTCGCGCGTGTTCCGCTGGTACGCGCGGCTGCGCGAGGTGGAGGCGAAGCTGGAAAACGGCACCGGCGAGCACGATGCGCTCCTCAAGGAGCTCGACGACATCGACCGCAAGGTCAACAAGGTGGCCGTGCCGCTGTCGTATGCCGACGAGCTTTATGCGCTGCGCAACAACATCTTCGCCGTGCGCAAGCGGGTGCTCGCCGCACGGGAGTGAAGTGTCCGGTCAGCGCGTGAGGCGCAGCAGCTTGCCGCTGGCGCCATCGGTCAGCACGTAGAGCCAGCCGTCCGGCCCCTGACGCACATCGCGGATGCGCTCGACGCGCTCGGCCAGCAGGCGCTCTTGCGATGTGACCGTATCGCCGTTGAGCGTCAGGCGCCACAACGAAACGCCGGCAAGCGCCCCGACGAACAGGTTGCCTTGCCATTCCGGGATGTTCGACGCCGAATAGAAGGCAATCCCACTCGGCGCGGTCGACGACTTCTGCGTGCCCGGCGTCCAGGCCGATCCGTCGAACTTCTGCCAGTACCAGGCGGGTTGCTCCATGCCGGCCTTGGCCGTGCCTTCGCCCACCTGGGTCAGCGTGCCGTATTCCTGGCCGTAGCTGATGATGGGCCAGCCATAGTTGCGGCCCGCCTGCGTCAGGTTGACCTCGTCGCCGCCTTGCGGGCCGTGCTCGCTGGTCCACAACTGGTTGGTCCCGGGCCGCATGGCCGCGCCCTGCGGGTTGCGGTGACCGTAGCTCCAGATGGCCGGCTGCGCGCCCGCCACGCCGAAGTTCGGGTTGCCGGGCGCCGGGGCGCCGTCGGTGGTGATGCGCACCACCTTGCCATTGCCTCGCGTCAAGTCCTGCGCAAAGCCGCGCTGGGTGTCGAGCTGCCGCTCGCCCATCGTCACGAACAGGTAGCCCTGGTTGTCGAACGCGAGCCGCGAGCCGAAGTGCCCCTCGCTCGCGACTTTGGGCGCCTGTCGATAGATGACCGTGACATTCGAAAGCGTGCGGTTGTCCGCATCGATCACGGCGCGCAGCACTGCGGTGCCGTTGAGCGTGGCATCGGCGGCGTCGCTTTCGGCGAAGGTCATGTAGATGCGCCTGTTGGCGGCAAAGGCCGGATCGAGCGCGACATCGAGCAAGCCGCCCTGGCCCGTGCTGTCGACCGCGGGCACGCAGCACACCACATCGTTGCCGCCATTGATGGCAGAGGCATCGGCATTGCGGATGTGCAATCGGCCCGTGCGCTCCGTGATGAGCATGCGGCCATCGGGCAGGAAGGCGAGCGACCAGGGAGAAGGCAGGCCCGTGGCCACCTCGGTCACTTTGAGCGGACCCGACGGCGGCGCTGGCGTCGGCGCGGCAGCGGGTGGTGGCGCGGCGACCGGGGTTCCGGCGGCGGGGGGGGCCGGAGGTCCGGCTGAAGGTCCGGGCGCTGGAGCGGGTGCGGATGGCGGTCCGGCAACGGGCGTGCCGGCAGGGGACGGTGCGGGTGGCGTGGTGCCGGCAGGCGCCGGTGCAGGTGCCGGCGCGCCCTCCGTCGCGGTCGGGCTGACCGCCGCGACGGGGAATGCGACGCCACCGCCACCGCCGCCACCGCCACAACTCGCCAGCAACACGGGTGCGGCGGCCCAAAGCAAACGCATCGACGTTGTCATCCCTGACCTTCTTTCTTTATCGGTGATCTACGACAGCATATGGTGCCCATGGTGCGACTGTCGGGGCACCAGACGCTCAAAAAAACCGCCTCGCGGCGGTTTCGTTTGTAAGCGCAGGCCCCGTTTGGGGGCCCTTGTAGCCCAGGCGTTCTACTTGAGCGCCTTGTACCGCATGCGATGCGGCCGCGCGCCTTCTTCACCCAGGCGCCGCTTCTTGTCGGCTTCGTACTCCTGGTAGTTGCCGTCGAAGAAGGTCCACTGGCTGTCGCCCTCGGCCGCGAGGATGTGCGTGGCGATGCGGTCGAGGAACCAGCGGTCATGGCTGATGACCAGCACCGAGCCGGCGAATTCGAGCAGCGCGTCTTCCAGCGCGCGCAACGTTTCCACGTCGAGGTCGTTCGACGGCTCGTCCAGCATCAGCACGTTGCCCCCCGCGATCAGGGTCTTGGCCAGGTGCAGGCGACCGCGCTCGCCGCCCGACAGCGTGCCGACCTTCTTCTGCTGGTCGCTGCCGTTGAAGTTGAAGCGGCCCGCATACGCCCGGCTGGCCATCTGGAACTTGCCGACATTGATGATGTCGAGGCCGTTCGAGATGTCTTCCCAGACGGTCTTGTTGTTGGCGAGCTCGTCGCGGTGCTGGTCGACGAAGGCCATCTTCACGGTGGAGCCGACGATGACTTCACCCGAATCCGGCTTTTCCTTGCCCGCGATCAGCTTGAACAGCGTCGACTTGCCGGCGCCGTTCGGGCCGATGATGCCGACGATGGCGCCTGCCGGCACGTTGAAGCTCAGGTTGTCGATCAGCAGGCGGTCACCGAAGGACTTGCTGACGTTCTTGAACTCGAACACCTGGTTGCCCAGGCGCTCGGCCACGGGGATGAAGATTTCCTGCGTCTCGTTGCGGCGCTGGTATTCGACATCGCTCAGCTCCTCGAAGCGGGCCAGGCGCGACTTGCTCTTCGCCTGGCGTGCCTTCGGGTTCTGGCGCGACCATTCGAGTTCCTTCTTCAGCGCCTTGGCATGGGCCTCTTCGCTCTTCTGCTCCTGCGCCAGGCGTTCGCCCTTCTGCTCGAGCCAGGTGCTGTAGTTGCCCTTCCATGGAATGCCGCGGCCGCGGTCCAGCTCCAGGATCCACTCGGCTGCGTTGTCGAGGAAGTAGCGATCGTGGGTGATGGCCACGACGGTGCCGGTGAAGCGCTTGAGGAACACTTCCAGCCACTCGACCGATTCGGCGTCAAGGTGGTTGGTGGGTTCGTCGAGCAGCAGCATGTCGGGCTTGGACAGCAGCAGGCGGCACAGCGCGACGCGGCGCTTTTCACCGCCAGACAACACGCCGATCTGGGCGTCCCACGGCGGCAGGCGCAGTGCGTCGGCAGCGATCTCGAGTTGGTGCTCGGAGTCGGTGCCGGCGGTGGCGATGATGGCTTCGAGTTCGGCCTGCTCGGCGGCCAGCGCATCGAAGTCCGCGTCTTCGGCCGCGTACAGCTCGTACACCTGTTCGAGCCGGGCCTTGGCCGCGTAGACCGCGCCCATCGACTCTTCCACGGACTCGCGCACCGTGTGCTCGGCGTTGAGCTTGGGTTCCTGCTCCAGGTAGCCGATGGTGAGGCCGGGCATCGGGATGGCCTCGCCTTCGATCTCCTTGTCGACGCCGGCCATGATCTTCAGCAGCGAGGACTTGCCGGAGCCGTTCAGGCCCAGAACGCCGATCTTGGCGCCGGGGAAGAAGCTGAGGGAGATGTCCTTCAAGATCTGCCGCTTGGGCGGCACGGTCTTGCTGACGCGGTTCATTGTGTAGACGTACTGGGCCATGTTGGGTGTCTTTGTCTTTACTGGGGTGAAATCAGGTTGATCTTGGGAAAGTAGGTCTTGTAGCGGGCGCGGTCGCGTGACACGAGCGTGCACCCAAGCAGTTGGGCATGCGCGCCGATGTAGAAATCAGGCAGCAGCGAAGGTCGCGTGCCGCCCGCCTTGCGGTATTTTCGGAACGCCACCGCCGCACCGCGTGCAGCGGCATACGGCAGCTCCAGCCGCTCGTAGAGCCGCGCGGGCAAAGCGGCATCGGTGTCGCGGTCGGAGTTGAAATAGGCCGACACCTCGGCATAGATGAGCGGGTTGATGGCCAGCTTGCCGCGCCCGAGGCAGTCGGTGATGGCCGCGGCAGACCAGGCCATCCACTTCGGGTCTTCATGAATCACGTCGATCAGCACATTGCTGTCGATCAGGAACATCTCGCTCACTTCAGCGCTGGCCCCGGGTCATCTCAAGCCACTCGTCGGCCGACATGTCGAGGTTGGAGGTCGCGCTGCCGCGCAGCAAGGCAATCGCTTCCTCGGCAGGCGTGTTCTTGCGCTTCACGGGACGGACCACGATCTGCTTGTTCTTGTATTCGAATTCAACCTCGTCGTAGGGCTTGAGCCCGGCGAGTTCGCGGATGTTCTGGGGAATGGTGACCTGCCCCTTGGAAGTGAGTCGCATGCTGCGCTCCTGGTAATACTGGCGTGGTAAGAGTTTAACGCATGACCCCAGCGCATCGGTTGCGGGGGCCGGGCGGGCCCGTTTGCAGGAACCTGGACAAGGCCTTTCGGAAGCGTCCGGGTCGCGGTTTTGCCGAGTCATGCGACAATACGGGTCGTTGCCGGGTCCAGTTGCCCGCAACAGCGGCTCTTCCGCCGGGGACAAGTCGGCTTATCACAGGCCTTCGGCTCCCACCCTTGATCTCATCAGCCTTTACTGGCCGGGTCGCTCCCAAACAAAAGAGCACCACGGCGGGCCGATGCCACTGCGCCATGGAAGGCGCTATTACTCTCAATGAACTTTGACGATCTGAAGTTGGCCCCGGCCATCCTGAAGGCTGTGCACGAGCACGGCTACGACACCCCCACCCCCATCCAGGCGCAAGCCATCCCCGTGGTCCTCGAAGGCCACGACCTGCTGGGCGGCGCCCAGACCGGCACCGGCAAGACGGCAGCCTTCACGCTGCCGATGCTGCATCGCCTGGCCACCGGCGAGACGGCCACCAACAAGTTCGGCGGCATCGGCATCCGTGCCCTGGTGCTGACCCCCACGCGTGAACTCGCGGCCCAGGTCGAGGAGTCCGTGCGCACCTACGGCAAGTACCTCGAACTCGACTCCACCGTGATCTTCGGCGGCGTCGGCATGAACCCGCAGATCAGCAAGCTCAAGAAGGGTGTCGACATCCTCGTGGCCACGCCGGGCCGCCTGCTGGACCTGCAGCAGCAAGGCATGCTGGACCTGGCGCAAGTCCAGATCCTGGTGCTCGACGAAGCCGACCGCATGCTCGACATGGGCTTCATCCATGACGTGAAGAAGGTGCTGGCACTGGTGCCGAAGGACAAGCAGAGCCTGCTGTTCTCGGCCACCTTCAGCGACGAGATCCGCGATCTCGCGGCCACGCTGCTGAAGAATCCGCAAAGCGTGCAGGTCACGCCGCGCAACACCACGGTGCAGCGCATCACGCAAGTGATCCATCCCGTGGGCCGCGGCAAGAAGAAGCAACTGCTCGCGCACATCATCAACGAGCACAACTGGAGCCAGGTTCTGGTGTTCACGCGCACCAAGTTCGGCGCCAACAACGTGGCCGAGTTCCTGACCAAGAACGGCATCGAAGCGATGGCGCTGCACGGCAACAAGAGCCAGAGCGCGCGCACCCAGGCGCTGGCCGGCTTCAAGAGCGGCGACATCCGCGCGCTGGTCGCCACCGACATCGCTGCCCGCGGCATCGACATCGACGAGCTGCCGCACGTCGTCAACTACGAAATCCCGAACGTCAGCGAAGACTACGTCCACCGCATCGGCCGCACCGGCCGCGCCGGCAACAGCGGCGAGGCCGTGAGCCTCGTCTGCCTCGACGAAGAAGGTTTCATGCTGGAGATCGAGCGCTTCACCAAGCAGACGATCCCGGTCAAGCTGGTCGACGGCTTCGGCCCCGAATCCGGCGAACGCGCCGAGCCGATCGCCATGGGTCGCCAGACGATCTGGGGCGGCGCCGGCCGTCCGCCGAGCCGTGAAGTCATGCAGGCGGCTGCGAAGGCTGCGCGCACCGAGATGCTGCAGCGCGTTCGCGAAAACAAGGCTACGCAAGGTGGCGAGCGTGGCGGCAACGGCGGCGGTCAACGTCGCGGTGGCGGCGCAGGCAATGCAGGTGGTGAAGCCCGCAACGCAGGTGGCGCAAACCACGGCGCCAATGGCGGTGGTACAGGCGGCGGTGCTGGCGGCCAGGGTGGACGTCGCCGTCGCGGCGGAGCAGGTGCCGGCGCAGGCGCTGGCGGTCACCAGGGCGCTGCCCGCGCACCGCAGCCGCACGCCACGCATCACGGCCATCAAGCCAACCACGGCATGCCGCACGAAGAGCGTCAACCGCGCCATCACGGCAACAGCCACAGCCCGACGCAGGCCGACCAGGTCGCGCATCGCCGTGCTGAATCGGTCGTCAGTGGTGTAGCTGCAGGCCAACCGGATCCGTTGCGCACCAGCGTCGACAGCATGGGCGGCGGCCGCGGTCGTCGCACCGGCGGTGGTGGTGGCGGTGGTGGCGGCTACGGCGGTGGCAACCGCTCCGGCGGCGGCGGCCGCTCGAGTGGCGGTGGCTTCGGCGGCGGCGGCGGTGGCCGTTCGGGTGGCGGTGGCTACGGCGGCGGTGGCCGTTCCGGCGGCGGACGCTCCTACTGAGTACGCACCTGCGGACCCAGCATGAAAGGCGCTTCGGCGCCTTTTTCCTTGGGCGGAATGCGTTGCCCACCCTTACACTGGCCGCCCCTCTCGCTCATCCCAACAGGAGACTGCGATGACCAGCACGCTCAGGTACGTCATCTACATGGCCATCTTCAGTTGGCTGCTGCTGCTTGTCGCGAGCCTCATTCGCGTCAGGGGATGGACCTTTGCGGGAACGATGCTCGCCCTCGGCAACCGCGAGAAGATGCCCGAGGCGACACCGTTGGCTGGACGCGCCCTGCGAACGGCGCAGAACACCCTCGAGAATTTCGTGCTCTTCGCGGCGGTCGCGCTGGTCGCCCATGCCGCAGGCGTCGACGGCCCGAAGGTCGCGGCGGGCGCGCAGATCTTCTTCTGGGCCCGCGTCCTCTACGTACCGGTCTACTACGCCGGCATCACCTACCTGCGCACCGGCCTGTGGGTGGTCAGCATCGTTGGCCTGGCCATGATGCTCTCTGCGATCCTGTAGCGGGGCTCGCGCTCGCGATCCGCGGCAGCGCCAGTCAATCCGCTCGCCGATGCTCCTGGTGCTCCTTCTCGAACCGCCGTTCGGCCCCGACAAGGTGGCTGATCAGCACATGCGAGATGAGGTTGACGCCAATACCGCCGAACATCAGCGGGAACAGGTACAGGGCAAATGAAATCTCCGACAGGAACAAGGCGTCATCGGCCAGGGACGGGGTCTTTGCGGCGGCCGCGGCCATGTGCCGCAGGAAGTAGATGTCGACGCCGGCAAGGATGACCAGCGTGACGCCCAGCACGAGCACCGTGATGCGTGATACGGCGCGCTTGTAGAGAAGCGCAACGTAGATACCGATGGGAATGGCGATCGAGCCGATCGCCATGAGCCAGAAGTCCAGTTCCGCAAATACCGAATCGCTCATCTGTGTTGGGGTTGTGCTTGAACGGAGCCGATTCTGCAGGCAAAGCGTTAGATTGCGCCATGCCCGACATCCCTCCCAACTTCGCCACCCTCTTCCTTGCCACCGGCAACCTGCTGAACCTGGCGCTGCCGAACCGCCTCTATTACGAGAACCAGGACGGCTACACGCAGCAGGAGTACGAACGCAAGATCGCATGGACCGGGGAGCGCTTCCGCGCGCTCAACGCGGACGTACTGGCGGTGCAGGAGGTGTGGGATGAAGCGGCGTTCAAGGACGCGATCGGCGCCAGCGGCCTGCGCTATGACTTCGTGTCGGTGCCGGGCGCGGAGAACACGCCGCCGGCCGGAGGCGCGCAGGGCACGCCGTGCGTGGGTATCGCGACGCGCCTGCATGTGGAAAATGTTCGCTCGTTCACCGAGTTCGAGCCGGGCTTTGTCGTCGACGTGCCGGGGCTCGGTCCGCACACGCGCTTCGAGCGCCCGCCGTTGCTGGCCACGGTGCGCATGAAGCATGGCCAGTTGGTGCATGTGATGTCGGTGCACCTGAAGTCGAAGCGGCCCAAGTTCCTGCAGGACGCCAACGGCAATGCCATCGAGGACCGCGACGACCGCAAGGTGGCGGCGCGCGCGTCACTGCGCTCGCTGCTGATGCGCGGCGCGGAGGCGGCTGCGCTGCGCTGCATCGTCATCGACCTGCTGCGCGGCTCCGGCACGCCGCTGGTCGTGATGGGCGACTTCAACGACAGCCCGCACAGCGTGACCACGCAGCTCGTCGCCGCGACTTCGGACGTGGCCTACGACAAGGCCGCGCGCGACGTGGCGCTGTTCAATGCCTACGAGATGCAGGGCGAGTCGGCGCTGAAGAAGGACGTGGCCTATTCGCACATCCACCAGGGTTACCCGGAGGTGCTGGACCAGATCCTGGTCAGCGAGGAGTTCATGCCCGGCAGCCACCACAACCTGGGCGACGTGCGCCGCGTCGACTACTTCAACGATCACCTGCACGAAGGGCGCGACCGCTCGCGCTCGGACCACGGGTTCGTGCGGGCGCTGCTGCGGCTGCGGACGAACTGATCGCCCGGGGGCCGTCAACTTCAGGGAAGCAACTCGAACTTGAGATCGGCCAGCGGCGTGACCTTCTCGTCACGCGTCAGCTTGTATTCGGTGTTCGGCCCGAGCCACTTGGCCCAGAGCTTGTCGATCTCGCCGGCCTTGTCGAGCGCGTAGAGCGCGGCGTTGACCTTGGCGAGCAGCACCGGCTCGTCCTTCTTCATGCCGATGCCGACGGGCTGCAGCACCATCGGGTCCTTGATCATCTTGAGTTCGACGCCGGAGGTCTTCGACTGGTTGACGAGCTTGGTGATCGTCATGGTGTTGGCGACCATGCCCATCGACTTGTTCTGCTGCACCGCCATGAAGGCCGAGCCGGTGTCCTGGAAGGTGACCGGCTCGGAGCCGTTCATCTTGATCGACAGCTCCGAGGTCGAGCCCTTGGTCGAACTCAGGCGCTTGCCCTTGAAGTCGGCCTTGGTGGTGCCGGGGTCCGACGCCTTCACTGCCAGCATTTCCTTGGCGACGTAGTACGGGTCGCTGAACTGGATCTGCTCGCCGCGGCTCTTGGTGTAGGCCAGGTTGGCGACCGTGACGTCGACGCGGCCGAGCTTGACCTCGGGCACGCGCGCTTCCACCGACAGCGGCGTGACCTTGGCCGCGACGCCGAGCTGCTTGGCGAGGGCATTGCAGAGATCGACGTCGAAGCCCACCATCTCGCGCGTCTTCGGATCGGGTGCGGCGAAGGGCGGCACGTCGGCGAAGGTGCCGCACTTGAGTTCCTTGCGTTGCTGGATCTCGGCCCACTGGTCGGCATGGGCCAGCATGCCCAGCGTGGAAAGGCAGCAGCCGATGGCGGCGAGACGGAAGGCGGTCTTCTTCGACATGATGATGGAACTCCGGTTGGATGATGTGTGAACGTTGTTGGAATCAGTGCGCGCGCAGGTCCGACAGGAAGCGCTTGGCGCGCGGGTGCTGCGGGCTGTTGAAGAAGGTCTCGGGATCGGCCTTTTCGAGGATCTGGCCGGCGTCCATGAACCAGACGCGGTCAGCGACCTCACGGGCGAAGTTCATTTCATGCGTGACGCACATCATGGTCATGCCGTCATTGGCCAGGCTGCGCATCACCGACAACACCTCGCCGACCATCTCGGGGTCCAGCGCGCTGGTCGGTTCGTCGAAGAGCATGGCGGGCGGCTCCATCGCGAGCGCGCGCGCGATGGCCACGCGTTGCTGCTGGCCGCCCGACAACTGCGCCGGATAGGCGCCGGCCTTGTTCGCCAGGCCCACGCGTTCCAGCAACTGCATCGCCTTCTCGCGCGCTGCCGAACGCTTCACGCCGAGCACGCGCATCGGCGACAGCATGATGTTCTCGAGCACCGACAGATGCGGGAACAGGTTGAAGCTCTGGAACACGAAACCGATGCGGCTGCGCAGCTTGTTCAGTGCCGCGCTGCCCATCGGCGCATGGATGTCGTGCCCGTCGAACAGCAGCTGGCCCGACTTCACTTCCTCCAGCCGGTTGACGGTGCGGATCAGCGTCGACTTGCCGGAGCCCGAAGGCCCGCAGACCACGACGACCTCGCCCTTCTTCACTTCGGCACTGACGTCGGTGAGCGCCTGGTAGTCGCCGTACCACTTGTTGATGTTGTTGAACAGAATCATCGGGATGTCCTCGGCGCCTTGCGGGCGGCCCTGGGCTGGAACGGGGGTCATGCGTTTGTCTCCGGATGTTCTGGTTCGGATCGTCTTGTGCGACCTCAGGGAAGGAGGGTTGCCACCGGCGGCGGCAATGCAGCGGCGTCGTCGTCGAGCGCCTTGACCGGCGCGGCACCCCGCCGCTTGTGCGCGATGCGCCGTTCCACCCAATGCGCCAGTTGCGTGAGGCTGAAGCAAACGACGTAGAAGGTCATCGCGAGGATGAAGAAGACCTGGAAGGGCTTGGTCAGCAACTGGTTGTTGATCTGGTTCGCGGCGAAGGTGAGTTCCTGCACGTTGATCACGTAGCCCAGCGTGGTCTCCTTGATGGTGGAGATGAACTGGCTCAGCATGCTCGGCAGCATGTTGTAGAGCGCTTGCGGCAGGATCACGTACCACATGGTTCCGAGATGGCTGTGGCCCAGCGCGCGGGCCGCCTCCGACTGGCCCTTGGGCAAGGACTGGATGCCCGCCCGCACCACTTCCGAGAGATAGGCTCCTTCGTAGATCACCAGCGTGCAGAGCATGGTGGTGAAGCCCGAGACCTCGCGTCCGATCACGATCGGCACCAGGAAGTAGACCCAGAGGATCACCATCAGAAGGGGCACGCCGCGCACCACGTACACCAGCACCGCGGCCGGCCAGCTCAGCAGCTTCCAGGGCGAGAGCCGTGCCAGCGCCAGCAGCACCGACAACGGGAACGCGAGCACGATGCCGAGCACCGACAGCACCAGCGTTGCCACGATGCCGCCCATCGGGCCGTTGGGGTACTGGCCGACGAGCAGCAGCAGCCAGTTGTCGCGCAGGATTTCGTAGATGCTGTACATGGTTCCTACCTCGCGCCGGCAATGCGATAGCGGCGTGCGACGCCGGCGCCGATGGCCATGATCGCCAGCGAGAACACCAGGTACAGCACCGTGGCCACGCTGTAGGCCTCGAAGGCGCGGAAGCTCTGGCTCTCCACCTCCTTGACCGCGTGCGTGAGTTCGGCCACGCCGATGGCCATCGCGAGACTGCTGTTCTTGAAGAGCGACACGCTGTGGTTGATGAGTGCCGGGATCGCGTTGCGAACGGCCTGCGGCAGCATCACGTGCCGCATCGATCCGATGTAGCCGTGGCCGAGGGCGCGCGCAGCCTCGGCCTGCCCTGCCGGGATGGAGCGCAAACCGGAGCGCATGTCTTCGCTGAAGTACGCGGCCTGACACAGGCCGAGCGCGATGATGGAGATGAGCGCCTCGGCGTTGTGGTTCGACAGCCACTCCTGCACGCCGTCCGGCAGCAGGCTGAAGATGCCGAAGTACCAGAGCATCAGCTGCACCAGGGTCGGCACGTTGCGGTGGTAGGAAACATAGGCGGCGACCGCGCGTTCGGCCACGCGATTGGTGCTCAGCCGCACGACCAGCAGCAATACCGCGATGGCCATGGCCAACAGCCAGGAGCCGGCCGCGATCTTCAAGGTCATGACCACGCCGTGCAGCAGCAGGTCGCCAAACTCCGGCTTCAGCAGGATCGCGAGAAGGTCGAAGTCTTTCATGCGCGGGTCCTTGTCGTCGTGTCGAGCGTTGCGGCGGCGTGTGTGCTCAGGCCCGCGGCACTTCGGGCCGGGTGGTGGAGAGTCCGCCGGGCACCTGGAGCGTCGGCGTGATTTCCATGTGGCCCACATTCACCGCGATCGGCGCGGCGATGGCGAAGGCAATGGCGTTGGCGATGTCCTCGGCCTTCGGCAATTCGAAGCCTTCGACGAAGCGCTTGTAGGTCTCTTCGGAGTCGCCGTGGACGTGGGCGAAGATGTCCGTCGCCACGCGGCCCGGGCAGATCTCGGTGACGCGCACGCGCTTGCCGAAGAGGTCGATGCGCAACTGGCGCGACAGCATGCTCACGGCCGCCTTGGTCGCGTGGTAGGTGCTGTTGCCGCCGAAGTTGTAGGCGGCTGCGATCGAGCTGATGTTGATGACGTGGCCGTTGTCCCGCTCGGCCATGCCGGGCACGACGAGGCGGCACAGGTGCAGCACGGCGCGCAGGTTGACGTCGACGAGCAGGTCGATGCCTTCCGCGTCGGCCTTGAGGATGGAGCCGGGGCGATCGACGCCGGCGTTATTGACGAGTACGTCGAAGGGGACTTCGGCCGCCAGCTTGGTCATCGCCTCGAGATTGCTCACGTCGAAGGCATGCGGGATGCAGCCTGTGCGCGCAGCCAGTTCAGCGAGCTTGTCGACGCTGCGGGCCACGGCGTGGACTTGAAGCCCTTCCTTGCAAAGACGCTCGACGACGGCCGCGCCGATCCCTGATGAGGCACCTGTCACCAGCGCGGTCTTGTAGTCGGAAAACGGCATCGTTGCTTCTTTCTTGAGGGAGTGGTTTCACTGTATCGAGCACGGCCCGATGGCGCCAAGACGGAATGTCTGTGGAGAGATAAGGCAGCCTTATGTTGCGAGTTGGTGCGATATGGGCACCACCTTGCCGGCGGCTTCGACGACCTCGCGCACGGCCCGTGCGAGCGAGACCGCGCCGGGCGTGTCGCCGTGCAAGAGGATCGAGCGGACCTTCATCGGAATCCGGTTGCCGCTGTAGGTCGTGACCGTGCCGTCGCCAAGCAACTGGCGCACGCGCGCCAGCACGGCCTCGCGGTCGTGGATGACCGAATCGGGCAGCCTGCGCGGCACCAGCAGGCCATCGTCGTCGCAGGCGCGATCGGCAAGGAAGGTGGTGGCGACGCGCAGGCCGCACTCGGCGGCGGCGTCTTCGATCGCGCGGCTGGCCGACGAGCTGATGATGAGTTGCGGGTCGAAGGCGGCGACGGCACGCACCAGCGGCGCGGCCAGTGCCGCGTCAGCCGCAGCCATGTTGCCGAGCGCGCCGTGGAAGCTCATGTGCGTCATGCGATGCCCCGCGGACCGCGCCATGCCGGCGAGTGCGCCGAGCTGGTAGGTGACGTAGGTCGCGAGCTCCGCAGGGTCGATCTGCATCTGGCGCCGGCCGAATCCGAGCAGGTCCGGGAAGCCCACGTGCGCGCCGACATCGACGCCGCGCGCCTGCGCCATGCGCACGGTGCGGTCCATGATGACTGGATCGCCGGCGTGGAAGCCGCAGGCCACGTTGGCGGAGGAGACGATTTTCAGCAGCGCTTCGTCTTCCCCCATGCGCCAGGGTCCGAAGCCTTCGCCGAGGTCGGCGTTCAGGTCGATGTCCATGATGAGACAGTCCTTTGGTTCATTCAGAAGCGTGAAGGTCGATCAGCGGCTCGCCCCAGCCCACGGCCCGGCCGCTGTCGACGCGAAGCTCGGCGACCACGCCGGCCAGCGGTGCGGTCACTGGCTGGAGCAACGGGCCGATTTGCAGCAGGCCGAGGGTTTGGCCCGTCGACACCGGGTCGCCGACGCTGGCCAGTGCGCTCGTATGCATCGGATGCGCTTGCAGGAAGACGCCCACTGTGGAAGCGCCAACGACTGTCGTCTCCGACGGAGCCATCGTGGCGTCGCTGCCCAGTTCCTCGATCGCGTTCGAACCGCCGGTGCGCCCAAGGCGGATCGATCCCGTCGGCGTGCGCAGGTCCAGAAGGCCAATGTCCGTGCCGGCCAGCCACTCGATCAATTGCTGTAGTTGTTCGATACGCTGCATGTCAGTTCTCCATTGCACCGTGCGCCGCGCGAGGCGCACGGTGCGCGAACGCGGACAGAGACACTGGCAAGCGCACGGTCAGGGGTGGGGTCCGAGGGCGGCGGGTATCCCCCTCCGCGAATGTCCCCCGGCCTTCGGCCTCCTCCTTTATTTCGCTGCGGGGGACACCCACCACCCTCGGCCCAGGACACGCCGCGTCGTGCCGGCCGTTCAACGACAGCGCGCCTGGATCACGTCGATGGTGTGCTCCACGCAGCGAAACAAAGGAGGAGCTGCGACAGCCGGCAGCCGCAGGCTGACGGCGGGGCACATTCGTGGAGGGGAGTACGCCGTCGGCGTGATCCCGCCCTTGGCTCGTGGAACCGGCTGAGCGTGACGGTCGCAAGATTTGGCGCTGCGTCATGTCAATTCACGCGCGGTGCGCTGCGATGCAGGTCGACGACGCGCTTGACCTTGTCGAGCCACGCTTCGACTTCGTCCAATGCAGCTACAGCCTCGTCCCAGTTGACTTCCACGAAGCGAATGCGGCTGCCGATCGGCGCCTGCCCCAGCCGCCACAGGTCGGCCTCGATGACCGTGCCGAACTTCGGATAACCGCCCGACGGCTGCGCGTCGCGCATCTGGATGATCGGCTGGCCGCTGTGCGGCACCTGGATCACGCCCGGCACGATGCCGTGCGAACGCATCTCCATGGGCGCGATCGGGCGCAGCGCTTCTCCTTCCAGCCGGTAGCCGTAGCGATCGCTCTGCGCGGTGATCTTCCATTCGCCGGCCCAGAATTCGGCGCGCGAGCTTTCCTCGAAGGCTGCATATTCGGCGGACGGCAGCACGCGAACTGCCAGCGCGTCGTCCTTGCGCAGCGGCAGCGCCAGCGAGGGCGGCACCAGGCCGAAACCGGTCTTGCACGGCTGCCCTGCGCCGGCGGCTCGCAACGTGTCGCCGCGGCGCAAGGCGCGGCCTTCATGACCACCGAATGCGCCGCGCAACTGCGTGCTGCGTGAGCCCAGCACTTCCGGTACGTCGACGCCGCCGGCAACGCACAGGACGGCACGGCTGCCCCGCTGCGCGCCGCCCTGCGGCAGGCCCAGCGTCAACACCTGGCCGGCGCGCGCCTGGTGGCTCCACCAGGGCATGAGCGGTTGCTCGTCCAGGCGGGCGGCGCAGTCGGCACCGGTCAACGCGAAGGCGCAGTCTTCATCGAAGCGCACCTTGAAGGGAAACACCGGCACTTCGATGCCGGCTGCATTGGCGTCGTTGCCGAGCATGATGTTGCCCGCCGCCAGCGCCAGGTTGTCCATGGCGCCGGAGGTGCCCACGCCCCAGCGCAGGCTGCCGGGCCGCCCGAGGTCTTGCACGGTGGCCAGCGCCGCGGAGGAAAGCACTTCGATCATTGGACGATCCTTTCGACGCGGAAGCGGATCATGTCGCCCGGCTGCAGCAACGCGGGCGGGTCTTGCGTGGGGTCGAAAAATGACATCGAGGTGCTTCCGATGGTGTTCCAGCCGCTCGGCCCGGCCGACGCCGACACGCCGGTCTGCGCGCCGCCGATCGACACGGCGCCGCCGGGAATGCTCAGCACCGGCACCTTGCGTCGCGGCGTGGCGATGCGCGAGTCCATTCCGCCGAGATAACAGTAGCCGGGGTGGCTTCCCAGCGCGTAGACCGGGTAGGTCGGCGCGCTGTGCATCTCGACGATTTCCTCCACGCTGAGACCGGTGTGCGCGACCACATCCGCCATGTGCGGGCCGCCTTCGCCGCCATAGACCACGGGAAGCTCGATCAGGCGGCCCTCGATCGGCAATTCGACAGCCGCGGCCCACGCGGCCTGCAGGCGGGCTTCCAGTTCTTCCAGCGCAACGGCGCTGCGCGGCGGGCGGACGAAAGTCAGCATGAGGTTGTTCATGCCGGGCACCGATTCGCGCACCTCGGGCCAGGCCTGCGTCTCGCGTGCCAGCGCCCAGATGCGCTTCTGCGAAGCCAGTTCCAGTTCGCCGGGCGCTTCGAAAAGCAGTGCGGTGGTGCCGAGCAGGCTGATGGAGGCAGGGGGAGCTTTCTTCACCGATGCGGTTTTCTTGCGCGGGGTCGCGCCGCTTGCGCGCGGGCCTGCTGCTCTTGGATCTGTGGTCGTGCTCACGCCGCACTCCTTTGCTGAAGCCAGCGTTCGAGGTGATGGATGTCCACGCCGCCCGTGGCAAAGCCTTCGTCACGCAGCACGTCGCGGTGCAGCGGCACGTTGGTCGAGATGCCTTCGATGTGCATCTCCGCGAGTGCGAGCCGCATGCGGTCGAGCGCGTCGTCGCGCGTGCTGCCGTGCACGATGAGCTTGGCGATCATCGAGTCGTAGTACGGGGGCACGCGGTAGCCTGCGTTCGCATGCGAGTCCACGCGCACGCCGAAGCCGCCCGGCACTTGCCATCCGGTGATGCGGCCGGGCGACGGCGCGAAGGTCTCGGGATCTTCCGCGTTGATGCGGCACTCGATCGCGTGGCCCTGGCATCGGATGTCGGCCTGCGTGAGAGCCAATGGCTCGCCGCGCGCCACGCGAATCTGCTGCTGCACGATGTCGATGCCCGCCGTCATCTCCGTCACCGGATGCTCGACCTGCAAGCGCGTGTTCATCTCGATGAAGAAGAACGCGCCGCGCTCGTAGAGGAACTCGAAGGTGCCGACGCCGCAGTAGCCGATCTGCCGGCAGGCAGCAGCGCAGCGCTCGCCCACCTCGGCCACCAGCGCCTCGTCGATGCCCGGCGCGGGCGCTTCCTCGATCACCTTCTGGTGCCGGCGCTGCAAGGAACAGTCGCGGCTGCCGAGCCACACCGCGTTGCCGTGGCTGTCGGCCAGGACCTGGATCTCGACATGGCGCGGATGTAGCAGGAATTTCTCGATGTAGACCTCGGGGTTGCCGAAGGCGCGCCGCGCTTCCTCGCGCGTGAGCGCCATCGCATCCAGCAGGGCGGCCTCTTCGTGGACGACGCGCATGCCGCGCCCGCCGCCACCGCCAGCCGCCTTGACGATGACCGGGTAGCCGATATCGCGCGCCAGTGCGAGCACCTGCGCCGGATCGCCCGGCAACCCTTCGTCCGGGCCCGGCACGCAGGGCACGCCGGCGCGGCGCATCGCATTCTTCGCAGCCACCTTGTCGCCCATCGTGCGAATGCAGGCGGCGCTCGGGCCGATGAAGGTCAGCCCAGCGCGCTCCACTTTTTCCGCGAACCCGGCGTTCTCCGACAGGAATCCGTAGCCCGGATGAATGGCCTGCGCGCCGCTGACCTCGGCCGCGAACAGGATCGCCGACTGGTTCAGGTAGCTCTGCCCCGGCGCTGCCGGCCCGATGCACAGCGCCTGCTCGGCCTGCGCAACGTAGCTGGCGTCGCGGTCGGCCTCGGAATGCACCACCACGGTCTTGAGGCCGAGGCCCCGGCAGGCGCGCAAGATGCGCAGGGCGATTTCCCCGCGGTTGGCGATGAGGACGGTGTCGAACATGCGCTTCATCCTTCCTGCGTGAACCGGAACATCGGCTGGCCCGCCTCGACTTCCTGGCCCGATGCGACCAGCACCTCGAGCACCGTCGCATCCCGCTCGGCCCGCACTTCGTTGAAGACCTTCATGGCCTCGATGACGCACAACGCCTGGCCGGCCTTGACCGCCTGGCCGACCTGCACGAACGGCGCTTCGCCCGGTGTCGCCTGGAGATGCACCACGCCGTACAGGGGCGCCAGGCATTCGTTCAGTGCCGCCGCGGTTTCCTGCTTCGCCGCAGGCCGCTGCGCTGCGCCGCCGCCAAATCCCCGGCGCACCGGCGCGATCCGGCGCGGCGCCGCGTCCGCCAGCGCCGACTGCTTCACCAGCCGCAGCGTGCTGCCGTTCTCGCTGAACTCCAGCTCCGACAGGTCGGAGCCTGCCAGTGCATCGATGAGGGTCTTGATCTGTTCCTGGTTCATGCATCGAGCCCGCCGTCGAGGCGGGGCATCCGGTGAGGGCCGACGCATCCAGCGGACGCGTGACGGCATGCATGAAAGGTAACGGCCGCCGGGCTTCCTGCCAAAGACGGATTGGCTGTGCCGGGATAAGGGGGGCTTATGACACCGGGTATGACACCGCGGTCAGGACAAGGCGGTCAGCTCGGGCGCGGGCGTGGTCGATGCGACGGTGCCGGCGAGATCCACCACCAGTTCCAGCAGGATGTCCTTCACCGCCTGCGCCGGCTCCGACAGCGGCAGATGGTCGGACAGGCACAGCGCCAGCGGCGCCTCGATCACCGGCTCGACGATCTGGAACTGCCAGGCGCCGCAGGCCGCCACCACCTCCCGCGCCATCGAGGCCGGCAGGATGCTGGCGCCCAGGCCGTCGGCAATCGCGGCGGTGAGCGTGAAGGCCGATTCGATCTCGGCCACCACGTGCGGCACCATGCCCGCGCGCACGAAGGCCGCATCGACCAGCTTGCGCACGACGTTGTAGGGGCGCGGCAGCATCAGTTCCATGTCGCGCAGGTCGGCCAGCTTGACCGGCTGCGCAGGCGGCGGCGTGGAGGCCGGGCCGACCAGGAACAGCGGCTCCTTGAGCAGCGGCAGGAAGGTCAGGCCGTGGATGGCCTTGTCGCCGTAGAGGACGGCCATATCCATGCGCCCGTTCATGATGAGTTCGCTGAGCGTGGTGCCGTAGTTCTCGTTGAGGTAGAGCAGGATGCCCGGATGCCGCGCGCGCACGGTGCGCAGCAGGGGTAGCGACAAGGCCGAGGCCGCAGTGCCGGGTGCCAAGCCGACCGACACCTGCCCCGACAAGCCCTCGCCCGCCGCCTCCATGTCCACCCTCGCCTGCTCGCACTGCCGCAGGATGATCTGCGCGTGCCGGTAGAGCACCTTGCCCGCTTCGGTGGGCGTCACCCCGCGCTTGGTGCGCACGAGCAACTGTTGCCTGACCTCGCCTTCGAGCGTCGCCAGTTGCTGGCTCAGCGCGGGCTGGGCAATGAAAAGAACCTCGGCCGCCTGCGTCAGGCTGCCGATGTCCACGATCTTCACGAAGTATTTGAGGCGTCGCAGGTTCACGGGGGGTCCCACGCAAAAGCCGAGCCTAGCACCGGGCGGTCGGGCTGCCTATCGGACGGCGCCCACGCGAGCGTCGAAGCTTTTCTCATCGTTGCGTCCACGCGCATAGCGCAGGCCCGTCGGGCGCAGTCATAAGCTGAGCCTATCGATACAGACCGATCTTGTCTTGGCCTTGGCGCGGCGATCTGCGTACCGTTACGCCCCATGCACCGCTCACTCCAAGGAAGTTCCGTGAACACCCCCTCCCGCATTGCCTCGCGCGTCCGGCGCATCAAGCCGTCGCCGAGCACCTCCGCCGCCGACCGCGCCAACGAACTGCGCCGGCAAGGCAAGTCCATCGTCAACCTGGTCGTGGGCGAACCCGACTTCGACACGCCGGCCCACATCCGCCGCGCCGCCACCGAGGCGATGGACAAGGGCGCGACGCGCTACACATTGATGGCCGGCACAGTAGAACTTCGGCAAGCCATCGTGGCCAAGCTGAAGCGCGAGAACGGGCTGGACTATGCGATGAACGAGATCATCGTCACCAGCGGCGCCAAGAGCGCGATCTACAACGCCTTCGCCGTCACGGTGGAGCCCGGCGACGAAGTGATCATCCCCGCGCCCTACTGGGTGTCGTACCCCGACATGGCGATCGCCTGCGAAGGCACGCCCGTCACCGTCGCCTGCCCCGAGGCCAACGGCTTCAAGCTCACGGCCGCGCAGCTCGAAGCGGCCATCACGCCGCGCACGCGCTGGCTGCTCATCAATTCGCCGAGCAACCCCACGGGCGCCAGCTACACCGCCAGCGAATACCGCGCACTGGCCGACGTGCTGCTGAAGCACCCGCACGTGATGGTGATGACCGACGACATCTACGAGCACATCCGCTTCGATGGCGAGGCCACCGCGCACATCCTGACCGTCGAGCCGGCGCTGCGCGACCGCACGCTGGTGGTAAACGGCGTCTCCAAGACCTATGCCATGACCGGCTGGCGCATCGGCTTCGCGGCCGGCCCCGCCGACCTGATCACGGCGATGGACACCCTGCTCTCGCAGACTTCCGGCAACTGTTGCTCGGTCAGCCAGGCGGCCGCGACCATGGCGCTCAACGGCGATCAAAGTTTCGTCGCGGAGAGCGTGGCGGTCTACAAGCAGCGGCGCGACCGCACGCTGGCGAACATCAACGCCATCCCCGGCCTGAGTTGCGCGACGCCCCCGGGTGCGTTCTACCTCTACATCAACTGCAACGACCTGATCGGCAAGAAGACGCCAGCCGGCAAGCCGTTGCAGCAGGACGGGGATGTCGTGATGTACCTGCTGGAAAGCGCGGGCGTGGCCACGGTCGCGGGCACGGCGTATGGCCTCTCGCCCTACTTCCGGTTGTCGATTGCCACGTCCATCGAGATCCTCGATGAAGGCTGCAAGCGCATCGCCGGCGCTGTCTCCGAACTGCACTGATCAACAACACGACAACACCAAGGACATCCCGTGCAATTCAAAGCCATCCGCAAGAACCCCTCCGCCCCGCAGGCCGACGCGAAGATCCTCGAAGCGCTGCGCGACATTCCCGTTGCCGCGCTGAGCGACAACATGCATCGCAACATCGGCAGCGTGGGACTGCGGCCCTATCACCGCGCCGGCAAGAAAACGATGGCAGGCACGGCCGTGACGCTCAAGTCGCGCGGCGGCTGCAACCTGACGATGCTGCGTGCGTTCGAGTTCTGCCGGCCCGGCGACGTGCTGGTGATGGACGGCAGCGGCGACATGTCCAACGCGATGATCGGCGGCATCCTGTCCTTCTATGCCGCGAAGATCGGCACGGTGGGCGTGGTGCTCGACGGCTGCATCCGCGACCTGGCGGAAATCGCGGAGCGCGAGTTCCCCGTGTATGCGCGCGGCGTGAACCATCGCGGGCCGTACAAGGATGGGCCCGGCGAGATCAACGTGCCGGTGTCGGTGGGCGGGATGGTGGTGAACCCTGGCGACATCGTGGTCGGGGACATGGACGGGCTGATGGCTTTTTCCGCCGACGATGCTGAGTGGCTGATCGAGAAGGCACGCGCGCACCTCGCGACGGAGGCCGAGACGATCCGCGCAATGACCGAAGGGCGCTGGGACCGTTCGTTCATCGATGCGCTCGAGGCGCGTTGCCCGAACTGATGCTCTCAAACATCGAACAAACTCCCCGGAGACATCTTGCGCCCTTCCGTCCTGGCAACCCGTGCCACCTTCCCCGACATCGCCGACCGCTTGCACCCTTACTTCGACGTCGAAGACAACCCCCACGACACCATCTGGAGCCCCGCCGAACTCCGCCAGCGCCTGCAGGGCAAGCACGGCGTGATGAGCACCGGCAGCGAGCGCATCGACGCCGCGTTGCTCGATGCATGCCCGCAGCTCAAGGCGGTGTGCAACGTGGGCGTGGGCTACAACAACGTCGACGTGGCGGCGTGTACCGCGCGCGGCGTGCTGGTGACCAACACGCCCGACGTGCTGACCGAGACCACCGCCGACTACGGCTTCGCGCTGATGATGGCCGCCGCGCGCCGGATCGCGGAGTCTCAGGACTTCGTGCGCCGCGGCGAATGGAACAAGCCGGGCATCCACGACATGTTCGTCGGCGGCGACGTGCATGGCGCGACGCTCGGCATCCTGGGCATGGGGCGGATCGGGCGCGCGATTGCACGGCGCGGCGCGCTGGGCTTCGGCATGCGGGTGATCTATCACAACCGTTCGCAGTTGCCGGCCGAGGCGGAGGCCGAGTTCGGTGCGCGCTACGTGGACAAGGCAACGCTGCTGAAAGAGGCCGATCACCTGGTGCTGGTGCTGCCCTATTCGCCGCAATCGCACCACGCCATCGGCGCCGCCGAACTGGCGCAGATGAAGCCTTCGGCCACGCTGACGAACATCGCGCGCGGCGGCATCGTCGATGACGCCGCACTGGCCGAAGCCCTGCGCGCCGGCACCATCGCGGCCGCGGGCCTCGACGTGTTCGAAGGCGAGCCCGCCATCCACCCCGGACTGCTCGGCTTGCCGAACGCGCTGCTCACACCCCACATCGGCAGCGCATCGGTACAAACGCGCCGGGCGATGGCCGCCCTGACGATCGACAATCTGATCGCCGCGCTCGGCTTCGGCCCGCAGGCCGGCAAACCGCCCACGCCCGTCAACCCCGAAGTGCTGGCCGCCCGCTGAACGATCCAGGAGACCTGTTTGAACCCCGTCCTCAAGAGCTTCGACCTCACCGGGCGCACCGCCCTCATCACCGGCTCCAGCGCCGGCATCGGCTTTGCATTGGCGCGCGGCCTGGCCGGCGCGGGTGCGCGCATCGTGCTCAACGCGCGCAACGCCGACAAGCTCGAAGCTGCTGCCAACGTGCTCCGTGCCGAAGGTGCGCAGGTGGTCACGTCCGCCTTCGACGTCACCTCCGGCGAAGCGGTCAACGCCGCCATCGAGAAGATCGAAACCGGCACCGGCCCCATCGACATCCTCATCAACAACGCCGGCATGCAGCGCCGCAACCCGCTCGACCAATTCGAGGAAGCCCACTGGCACGAGATCATCAAGACCAATCTCGACAGCGTGTTCCTCGTCGGGCAGGCGGTGGCCAAGCGCATGATCCCGCGCAAGCGCGGCAAGATCATCAACATCTGCTCGGTGCAGAGCGAGCTGGGCCGACCCGGCATCGCACCCTACGCCGCGACCAAGGGCGCGCTGAAGATGCTGACCAAGGGCATGGCGATCGACTGGGGCCAATATGGCATCCAGGTCAACGGCATCGGGCCGGGTTACTTCAAGACCGAACTCAACGATGCGCTCGTCAAGAACGCGGAGTTCTCTGCCTGGCTGATCGGCCGCACGCCATCGCGGCGCTGGGGCGACGTGGAAGACCTGGTGGGCGCCGGCGTGTTCCTCTCCAGCGACGCGTCGAACTTCGTCAATGGCCACATCCTCTATGTCGACGGCGGCGTGACCGCTCAACTCTGATCAAGGCACATCATGGAAGCCCTCGTCATCCACGCTCCCGGCGACCTGCGCGTCGAGCAATACGAAACCGCCGAACTCGGCTCCGACCAGCTGCAGGTGCGCGTGCGCTGCGGCGGAATCTGCGGCTCCGATCTGCACTACTACCAGCATGGCGGCTTCGGCACCGTCCGCATCAAGGAGCCGATGGTGCTGGGTCATGAAGTGGCCGGCATGATCGAAGCCGTCGGCGCCCAAGTCACGAAGTTCAAGGTGGGCGAGCGCATCGCCATCAGCCCGAGCCGGCCCTGCGGCATCTGCAAGTTTTGCCAGGAAGGACTGCAGAACCATTGCCTCGACATGCGCTACTACGGCAGCGCGATGCGCACGCCGCACGTGCAGGGCGCCTTCCGCCAGCAGATCGTGGTGGAGCAGCACCAGGCGCACTTGCTGGCCGACTCGGTGAGCGACGGCGAAGGCTCGATGGCCGAGCCCTTCGCGGTGGCGCTGCATGCCGCGCGGCGCGCAGGTCCGTTGCTGGGCAAGCGCGTGCTCGTCACGGGTTGCGGGCCGATCGGAGCCCTGGCGATCATCGCGGCACGTCGCGCGGGCGCGAGCCACATCGTCGCCACGGACGTCGGCGCGCACACGCTCGGCAAGGCCTTGAAAGTCGGCGCCGACGAGGTCGTCAACGTGGCCGAAGATCCACAAGGCCTGGCCCGCTTCACCGCGGACAAGGGCAGCTTCGACGTGCTCTTCGAAGCCAGCGGCAATGCACGCGCCCTGGTCGGCGCCTTCGATGCGCTGCGCCCGCGCGGCATCATCGTGCAACTGGGCCTGGGCGGCGACTTCACGCTGCCCATCAACACCATCGTCGCCAAGGAGTTCGACCTGCGCGGCGCCTTCCGCTTCCACGAGGAATTCGCGGTCGCCGTGGAGTTGCTCAACAAGGGCCTGGTCGACGTGAAGCCCTTGATCTCCGCCACGCTCTCGTATCGGGATTCGGCCCGTGCCTTCGCGCTCGCGGCCGATCGCACACAAGCGATGAAAGTGATCCTGAATTTCGATTGAGGGCTCGCCTTCAAAAGCCGGCACGCGGGCAATCGAGGTCAGGCGGACATTCGATTGACTCTGTGCGCTAACGAACATACGAGATCCGCCCCGCTTCCTATACTTCGGCCGGCACTCTGCAGGGGGGCGCCGACTGGGCAGAGTCCTTGCCCGTTGCGTCAAGGAGCTTTGCGGATGTCCACGCCCGATCCCCGGGAGAACCGGCTGCTGGCCGCGTTGCCCACTGCCGAATGGGGCCGGTGGCTTCCGAACCTCGAACCCTTCGAGATGGCGTTGGGCGACGTGCTCCATGAGTCGGGCAGCCAGCAGACCCACGTGTATTTTCCGACCACCGCCATCGTCTCGCTGCTGTACGTGCTGGAGAACGGCGCCTCGGCGGAGATCGCCATCGTGGGCAATGAGGGCATCGTCGGCGTGCCTCTTTTCATGGGTGGTGGCTCGACGCCCAGCCGCGCCGTGGTCCAGAGCGCCGGCAAGGGCCTGCGGATGTCAGCGCGCGCGATGAAGGACGAGTTCGACCGGGCCGGTCCGGTGCTCCAGCTGTTGCTGCGCTACACGCAGGCCCTGATCACGCAAATGTCGCAGACGGCGGTGTGCAACCGGCACCACACGGTGGACCAGCAACTGTGCAGGTGGTTGCTGTTGAGCCTCGACCGGCTGCGGGACAACGAACTTTCCATGACCCAGGAACTGATCTCCAACATGCTCGGCGTGCGGCGCGAAGGCGTGACCGAGGTGGCGCTCAAGCTGCAGAAGGCGAACCTGATCCGATATGCACGAGGTCGCATATCGGTGCTCGATCGGGCAGGGCTCGAAAGGCGCAGCTGCGAATGCTATGCCGTCGTGAAGAAGGAATACGACAGGCTGCTTCCGCCGATGAACGAGACGGGATTGCGCGCATACTGACGCACCGGACCCTACTGCAGGCGAGAAAAGAGCGTTGACGGCGAGCCGCTCGCCCAACCGGACGAGTGGCAATCTTCTGGAGATGCCGCATGACGAACGTCCGCAACCGGCTGATCGCCGGGCTTCCCGCCGCTGACCAGGGGCGCCTCCTCGCGATGTGCGAGCCTTTCGAGCTGGTGCTGTCCGAGGTTCTCTGCGAGACCGGCATGCCGACGTTCCATGCCTACTTCCCGGTCGAAGGCTTCATATCGCTGGTTTCGATGATCGACCAGAGCCCCGGCGTCGAGGTCGGCATGGTCGGCAGCGAAGGCATGCTGGGCGCACAGTTGGCACTGGGTGTTTCCGTGACGCCGCTGCGGGCGCTGGTGCAGGGCCCGGGCACGGCGTTGCGCATCAGCGCTCCGGCGTTTCGCAAGGCGTTGAAGCGCAGCCCCGAGCTGCAGCATGCGATTCTTCGCTATGTCCATGTCCTGATGACGCAGTTGGCAACCTCGTCCGCGTGCCTGCGCTTCCACATGATCGGGCCGCGCCTGGCGCGCTGGCTGCTGATGAGCCAGGACCGCGCGCAGTCCACGCACTTCCACGTCACGCAGGAGTTCCTCGCCTACATGCTCGGCGTGCGACGCGTGGGCATCACGGCCGCCGCCGGTGCGTTGCAACGCAGTGGCTTGATCGTCTATCACCGGGGCGATATCGAGGTCCTGGATCGCAAGGGGCTCGAGGCTGCCGCTTGTGGCTGCTATGCCGCCGAGTGCCGGGCCTACGAGGCATTCCTGGACTAGGGCTTCGCGGCTTCGGCTTTGCCATGGTGCGGCAGCGTACAGACGGCCGGTCGACCGTCCCACTATCGTTTCATGCATGCGCGTGGCGTGTCGACGCTTTCGGCCGATGCGATGCGCAGGTACAGGGAGCCATGCAATGCATGAATTGGACTTCGACCTTCGGATCGCGGCTGTCAGGAGTGTTCTTGCGACACGCGGCGTCCTCGCGGGCTTGGCCATGCTCAACCACAGGACGGACTACCGCTACACCGGGCTGTTCAATCTGCGAGGCGCTGGCATGTGTCCGACCGTCGTATTCGACCGGACGGCCGACTCTCGCACCTGGCACCGGCTGGTCCCGCTTCGCGCAAGCATCTGGCGTCACATGCTCCGCCAGGGCGAATTCACGACGAGTTGCGCATCGGAAGACAGTCGACTCAGCCGCAGTGACCCGCTCAACTCCCTCGAATCGTGCTGCGGAAGCCTGCTTCAACCCAATGCAGGCGCCCTGCCCTGCGGCGTGCTGATCCACTTCGACGTGCAACGGCGAAGCATTGACCCGGGCGAGGTCTCGATGCTCCGGAGGACGGCGCCGCTCTTCCTCACGTACCTGGCCTTGAGCGAATGACAGGCCGCTCAACCTGCCACCGCGGAGCACCGGTGTCGCGGCTTGCGACTCAGCGCTTGATCAACAGGTCTTCGGTCTTGATGAATGTGATGACCAGGCTTGGCGCCTTGAATCGAACATCGCCCTTGCCCGTGTATTTGAAGTGCAGCCCGAGCAACGATCCGGTGTTGAACGCGTTGCGCATGATGTGCTCCGGAAGCGTCAGGCGGACTTGATGAAGTCCATCCCATGTCAGCGGTTCGGCGAGATTCACCGGTTGCCAGTCGCCGCCTTGCTCAGGTCGGAACACGCCGGTCGATTCGTATAGCGACACTGAGATGCTCCCGGTCCCGGACGACTGCTGTGGCGCCAGAGTGACTTCAGCCTGCACCAGGGCGCCGGGCCCCAGGGGCTTGAGGCTGTAGACGTAGATCGCTCGACGATCGTCCGCGTCGAGATTGCCGACGAATCCGTCCGCAACCTTCTCCTCACGCCCCGTGATGGCGCCGCCCTTGCTGGCCATCAGGCCGGTGAGAAGTGGTTCCAGGCGCTTTTCCGTCCGGCGTTCAGGTGTGCTCGGTACGACCTGGGTGCCCGCCTCATCCTTCAGTTGCTTCACGGGGCCATGGGCAATCCAGACGCCGAGATCGTTCCCTTCTGCCCATGCGTTGTCGTAGGGTCCTTGCAAGTAGTTGGAATACTGATAGCCCCAGACCTTCATGCCGCCATCGCTGGCGCGATGGATTCCCATCACGTTCGTGGCTCCGCCGGGGATCTGGCGCGTCGCAAAGGCCCGGAACAAGGCGCTCCCGTCGATGGCTTTCAGGTCTTGCATCTCCTCTTCCGAGGCCAGATGCCAATTTGTAAGGCCGTCAAGCAGCAGCGCCTTCGCCTTCGCGTCGATCGCTGCAAGGTCCTGGGAGCGTGTGGCCGTCCCTGCCGCGCTGGCCTTGAGAAGCTCTTTCGTCGTACCGAGCTGGAAGATGTCGCGCGCCCAGACACGACCTGTCTTTGAGTCGCGGACGACCTGGTTGTTCATGCTCAACGTCGTCGGCACTGCGTCCATGTTTTGCGAGGGCGCAGGGACGGAGGGCTCTGGCAAGGGCGGCGGGTTCGTCGAGAGGGTTGGACCTGGCGCAGGTTCAGGCACAGGTTGGCGCACATACCAATAAAGGGCAGCCGAAACCACGAGCCCAAGCAAGACAAGGGCGATCGGCGTCTTGGGGACGCCAATCCTTTTGCTCGGCAGGCTCGCAGTGATTGCGCCAATGAGTCGGTCGATGTCATGCTTGAAGTCCGCGCCGGAGCGAACGGGAATCGCGTTGCGAAACGAAAGTTCTGCCAGGGTCTGCGGAAGTTCGTTCGCCTGGGGCATGACCGCGCCGCCGACGCAGACGGGGATCAGCGGGATCTTGCGACGGATGGCCGTTTCCAGTTCCAGGCGCACGAAGTCATTGACATCCTCGAGACGGCGATTTCCGGCGGCGTCGGCCGCATTCAACCAGCCGGGACCAATGATCGCGACAAGGACCTGAGTGGATCCAAGCGCCTTTTCGATCTCGGCCCGGAAGTCTGTCCCCGGTGACATCGAGTCGATGTCCCTGAACATGTTCTTCTCGCCGAACTTGTCTTCGAGACGGTCGTAGACGCGCCCAACGTAGTGTTCGTCCACACGGCGATACGACAGGAAGATGCGAGACATCGGGTACGACCAGAGCGGCTCCGAGGGTGAACGAAAGTCTAGCGGCTAAGCCCGCTCCAGATCCAAGTGCGCGTGGCTGCGTCGGGGTGCCCATGGGCGTCTCGTCGGAAGTCATGGCGAGGCGTGGTCATGGCCACCGCGCACCACGCGAGTCGAAGTGCACACCCCTGGCGCACGAGTCCCAGCGGGAAAGCGCTAGATCGGCAGTGGCGCTGGCTCCGTCCCGACCTTCGGATTCGTGCCCATGCAGCCCCCTCCATGGTTCTGCAACCAATTGATGACTGCAGCCTCCGACTTCGCGCAGATGCCGAGAAGGAGATAGTCGTTTCCATTCACCACTGGGTCCATGCCCACGTCGAACCAACTCGCGGCCTGGGAGGAATGCAGGATGTGTTGCTTTGCCCGTCCAAACTCGTAGGGGACCCATCGGGAGTGCACGGCATTCTTCGTCTGCACCGCGATCACATGGGAGCAGTTGAGCAGCGCCATCTCGATGATGGACGCAATCAGGATGGACTTCGTGAGTGGCGGCAAAGCCCATCCATTGGCAAGTCGCAGCACGGGGTCATGGACATCGAGCCAATATTCGAGGCCATTCTTGTTTGCCAACCACGCGATGCGCTCGGCGTATACGACATCGGCCTGCTGGTGTGAGACGAACACGCGGCAGGGCTTCTGCACTCCGTTCTGCTTCTGTTCCTGTGCTTCTGCCCAGGTTGCATTCAGGAAGGCATCGAAAGCGCCGAGGCTGCTCCTTGTCCAGGAATCCTCTTCGGCCCTGTCCGGCGATCCGATCTCGCGCAGCCTTTCGACAAGCGCAGCCCATTCGTTTGGGCCGATATCAACCCACTCATCAGCATCGTCATGTGGCCTCTTGTAGCGATCTCGGAGATCGTCCAAGGCTGCGGCAACCCAATTGAAATCGGCCATGTCAGTTCCTTGTCAGACCCCGCATCGCCGCCAGAGTAAAGGTCGGAACCAGCATGCATTCGGTCGAATCGTGGGTGAGGGATCGCGGTCAAGCACCCGAGTCCTGGCGGCATTCTGCGCGCAGGCTCCCGGCAGGTCCATCCACCCATCGAGGGATGCTTTTCCTCGACCGCCACCTCGCACCGACTTGATAATTCAGGCTGAGGAGGAAGCCGCGCCGACGTCGACAGCCCACGCAAGACGCGTCCAACTCACCAGCATGCTGACCGGCGCTGCCCCAATAACGAACCTCAAGAGGCAAGGGCATGGCCAACAACGCACCTCGAATCCTGCATCTGCGCGGCACGTACCTGGGCCCCGCCGAGATCCAGGGCATGCAGCACCTGACCGTCACCAGTGCCCGGCGCGTGGGCATCGGCGGCGCAAGCCGCGCGGCCGGTCCCGCGCCGGAGGTCAAGGTCGCATCCGATGAACTGGTCCGCGTCGTCTTCGCCGATGACCAGGTGATCTGGATGCGCGCCGACGAGCTGGTCGCGCTGCGGGGTTCGAGCAGCAACCAGGGACGCGGCGCCACGGAGCCGGAACTCATCGAGATCGACGACAGCGGCCAAGCCGACCAGCGGGGCGCTTTGTCCATCGGCATCAAGGTACTGGAGTTCTTCGGCATCAACCTCAAGCAGAAGGCCGCTCTCAACCTGGCCGCGCTCGTCGACCAACGCCAGCTCAAGGTGCCGGAGCCAGGACTCTATCGATGCCAACTCGACAAGGCGGCGCCGCTTTCACCGCTTCCGGCCAACGCGCGCCCGCCCGGCAAGCAGCCGCTGCTGCTGTTCGTGCACGGCACGTTCTCGAATTTCGAGGGTGGCTACGGCGGGTTGATGGCGCGCACCGACGACGCGGCCGGTCGTGCCGCAGGGTTGGCGCGCGAGGCAATTGCCAAGGCTTATGGTGAACGCATTTATGCGTTCGAGCACCGCACGCTGACAGAGAGTCCGATCGACAACGCACTGGCGCTTGCAGGTGCCTTGCCGGATGACGCCGAGCTGCACATCGTGTCGCACTCGCGCGGCGGACTGGTCGGGGAACTGCTGGCCCTGGCCGGCCGGATGCGGGAGATGGATCCGCTGGCCGAAGACCTCATCAGCCGCTTGTTCGAACAGGATCCCGAGCTCTCTCGCCCGCCGGGGCTGCCCCGGCTGAACGAGGAGGACGCCAAGCGTCTGGCGAAGACCTACGAGAAAGATGCAGAACGCCTGCGGGATCTGCTCCGGCTGCTCGATGCCAAGCGGGTGCGCATTCGCCGTTTCGTGCGCGTGGCCTGCCCAGCGCGCGGCACCACGCTTGCGTCTGGCCGGCTCGATCGCTGGCTGGGGGTGCTGCAGGCACTGGTGCCCGAGAGTTTTGTCGGCGACGGGCTGGAGTTCCTGCTTGCGGTGCTGAAAGAGCGAACCGATGCGCGCGTGATGCCGGGCATCGAAGCCATGATGCCTGGCTCGGCGCTGACACGCCTGCTCAACCAGGGCGGCATCACGACCGGCGCCGACCTCTCCGTGATCGCCGGGGACACCCAGGGCAATGGTGCCTTCAGCCGGCTGAAGATGTTCCTCATCGACTGGTTCTATGGCGACCAGAACGATCTCGTGGTCAACACGGGCTCGATGAGCGGCGGGCTGGCGCGCCCGCCAGGCTTCGCGCGCGTACTCGAGGACCGCGGGCCCGAGGTGACCCACACGCACTATTTCCGCAATCCGACCACCATCGGGTGGCTGGTCAAGGGCCTGACGCGGGAAGACAACCAGGACGGCGGATTCGCACCGATCTCGCAGGCGAGCCAGCAGGAACCACGCTACCGCTCCGCACTACAGCGCAGCGCCGCCGACACGCGCAAGCTGCCGATCGTCGTCTTCGTGCCCGGCGCGCTGGGCAGCGCGTTGGCCGTCAAGGGAGCGCCGGTATGGGTCAACTACCGCGCGCTGATGTTCGGCGGCATGGGCAAGCTGGTGATCGACGCCGACGGCGTCAAGGCGACCGAACCGCTGGACGACTTCTACGGCCCGCTGATTGCACACCTGGCGCGCGACCACCGGGTCGAACTCTTTCCCTACGACTGGCGCCTGTCGGTACGCGACAACGCGGCCGGCTTGCAAGCAACAGTGGCGCCGCTTCTCAAGCGCGCCAATGACGAGGGTGTAGCGCTGCACATCCTCGCCCACTCGATGGGTGGCCTGGTCGTGCGCGCGATGATCGCCGACGGCGCGGCCGGTACGGCTCTGTGGAACGACATGGGCCGACTCACGACTGGCAGTCGGCTGTTGATGCTGGGCACGCCGAACCGGGGATCGCACGAGGCGATGCGCTGGCTCACCGGCTTCAATCCGACCCAGGCCAAGCTGGCCCTGCTCGATCTCACACGCGGCGCCAACGGGCTGATCGAGATCGTGCGTCGCTACCCGGGCCTGGTGGAAATGCTGCCGTTTGGCGACGACCAGACCGAGGCGCAGTTTGGCGCCGTCAAATTCTGGAAGGATCTCCGGACCGCCTGCGATGCCGGCTTTCCGCTCGTCGAGCCGGACGTGTTCGTGCAGGCGAAGCAGACCTGGAAGCGCCTGAAAGGGACCGTGGTCGATCCCGAGCGCATGCTCTATGTCGCCGGCTGCGCGCGCGCCACCGTGGTCGACCATGAACTGGTCGTCGACGAGCAGGTGCAGCGACAACGCATCAGTTGGATCGCGAGCAGCGACGGCGACGGCACCGTCAGTTGGGACTCGGGCAAGCTGGACACCGTCAAGACCTGGTATGCACCCGACACCGCGCACGACGAACTGTGTGCCAACGAAGACGACCGGAGGATCTTCCGCGCGTATGTCGACCTGCTCGCGCGCGGCAGCACCGACCAGCTCTCGCAGGCGCCACCGGCGCGGGCACGCGGTGCGCGCGAACGCTTCGAACTGGTCCAGCCCCCGGTCGACGCGTTTCCGAGTGAGGCAGACCTGCGCGGCGCGGGCTTCGGCGGCACGCAGCCGCGGCGCCGTGCCCCGCAAATCACCCAGGCGCCGATCAAGGTCCTTGTGCGCCATGCCGACCTCAAGATGGCCAACCACGCGGTCATGGTGGGGCACTACATGGGCGACCTCATCGTCAGCGCCGAACGGGTGATCGACGACGCCCTGAACGGTGCGCTGTCGCAGGCCTACACCGCCGGGGTCTATCCGGGCGGCAGCGGCAGTTCCATGAGCTTCTTCGCCGATGCGTGCGCCAACACGGACGGCACGTTCAAGGGAGCGGTCGTGCTCGGCCTGGGCCAGGTTGGCGACCTGACCGCGGCCCGGTTGCGCGCCACCGCCCGCACCGCGATGGTCGACCATGCACGGCAGCTGGCACAGCACCACGCACGGGACGGCGAGCGGCTTTCCGTCGGCCTTTCGTGCGTGCTGGTCGGCAGTGGTGATGCGGGGCTGAGCGCGCGCGAATCCGTCGAGTCGCTGCTGCATGCCGCGATCGACGCCAACCGGCGCCTTGAACGCGCCAGGCTCGACAGCCGGGTGCTGATCGACACCATCGAGTTCATCGAGGTGTATGAGGACATTGCACTGTCGGCCGGCCTCGCACTGAACGAGGCGTTGAAGAACAGCGACCTGGGGTCGGCCGTTCGCTGGGATCCTCCCGTGGTCCTGAGCGGGGTCGAACTTCGCGGGCGCAAGCGCCGCGTCTTCGACACCGACCGCTCCTGGGATCAGCGCGTCGAGATCCTCGAGGATGAAAGAACAGGCATGCTGAGTTTCTCGATTGCCGGCCAGCGGGCGCGGGCGGAACAACAGAAGTCCACGAGTCGGGTCGCCTTCGCCGAGCACTACATCGCACGTGCAGTCGGCGACACCCGTGCCGACAGCGAGGTGGCCAACACCCTTTTCGAAATGCTCCTGCCGCTGGAATTCCGCCTCACCTCACCCGATGCGCGCGGGATGGTGCTGTTGCTGGACGAGCGCTCGGCGCGATTTCCCTGGGAGTTGCTGGAGGACCGCTGGAGCATCAACGCGCGTCCGCTGGCGATCGACGCCGGCATGTTGCGGCAGCTCAAGACCGTCGAATACCGTCCGGCGCCGCTGACCGCCAGCGATCATGCGGTGCTGATCGTGGGCGACCCCCAGCTCGAGGGCTGGGACAAGTTTCCCCAGCTCAAGGGTGCGGAGAATGAGGCCGCCGCGGTGCGGGATACGCTCCGCGCCGTGTTCCCCACCGACGAAGTGCTTGCGCTGATCGGCCCCGACGCGATCCTCAAGGACATCATGCCTGCACTGCACAAGCGCGCCTGGCGCGTACTGCACCTGGCCGGCCACGGCGAGCACGAGTGGCGTGAAACGCCCGAGTCGGCGCCCCAGTCCGGCATGGTCGTGGGCAAGAATGTTTTCCTTGGTGCGGGCGAGATCGCACAGATGCGCCATGTTCCGGAGCTGGTGTTCATCAACTGCTGTCACCTCGGGCGCACCGATGGCAAGGTGCCCGAGTACCACAAGCTCGCCGCCAACCTCGGCGCGGAATGCATCCGCATGGGTGCGCGCGCAGTGGTGGCTGCGGGCTGGGCGGTGGACGACGCCGCGGCCGTGACTTTCGCGCGCACGTTCTACGCTGCGCTGCTGGCCGGCAGCACGTTTAGAGATGCGGTCCGGCGAGCACGCAGCAAGACGCATGATGACCACCCCAGCACCAACACCTGGGGCGCGTACCAATGCTATGGCGACCCCGGTTGGCGCCTGGTCAACGACGGCATGCAGGATGCGCGCCCGGTCGTGCCGGACTACGTCTCCCCGCGTGAGCTGGTGGCCGAACTCGACAGCTTGCTCGTGGCGGAGAAGGACGCACCCAGGAGCGGGGACAGCAAGGCGCGCACCAGGGATCTCGAGGAGCGGGTACAGACCTGCCTCGACCGCGCGCCGGCTAGCGTTCGCGACCTCTGGCTGGCGCGTGCCGACGTGGCCGCCGCCCTCGGGCTGTTGTATGGCGAAGCAGGCGAGCGCGATCAGGCCATCAAGCACCTGACGATCGCCATCGCGGCGCCGATCGGCGAATGCTCGTTGCTGGCCATCGAACAGTGCGCGAACCTGCGGGTTCGACGCACGGCCGACCTGTGGTCGGCGCTGCGCGAAGACGAGCGTCGCACAGGCACGCATGCGGACAAGCACGCCGAACTCTCTGCCGAGATCGCGGCCGCCATCGCGCCGCTGGAGGCGCTGGTGTTGCAGGCGCCGAACCGGGAACGGATGTCCTTGATCGGCAGTGCGCACAAGCGGCGAGCCTGGCTGGCCCTGGACAGGTCGCAGCGCCGCAAGAGCCTGTTCGACACCGCCACGGCCTATTTCAAGGCGTGGCAGTTGCCGGGCGACAACGACTACTACCCCGTGGCCAACGGCGCCGTGGCCGGCGTGCTGCTGGAGAAACTGGTCGCCGCAGAGGCCGATTCGACGTGGCGGAAGGAGATGTGCAGCCTGATCGAACAAACCAGGAGGCGTGACGCAACGCTTCTGCAGGCGGAGCATGACTTCTGGCGCGCGTCAGGCCAGGGAGACCTGGCCGTTGCAATGTTGCTGGTGGAAGGCGCGGACCCGTCGAGCATCGGAACTGCGCTGCTCAACAAGGAGAAGGCGATCGACGCCTACACGCGCGCCTTTTCACGCGGCGTCAGCGAACGCAACCGGGGGTCGGTCTACGAGCACCTGCTGTTCCTCATCGAGCTGACGCAGGATCCGCAGGCCAGCTGGGACGCCCGCGTGCCAGTGGCACTGGGTGAAATCCACAAGCAGCTGACCCAGTTGAAATGAGGCGGTCAGCCGGCGGCCACGCGCCGCTGGTGCCCCACCTCGAAATCATTGCGCCCGCTGCGATCCACGCCCCTGAGCAGCCACAACGGCCGCTGCGCGAAGTTGACGGCCACGCCGCTCTTGCCATCCACCGGCCGCAAGTCGCGCTCGAACACCGACGTGGCCGGCATGTAGCGCAAGGCCACGCCGGTGCGTCGCCTGGTCGACGTGTTGGCCTTGGCGCCGTGGATCATGTAGACGTCGTGCAAGGACATCTGGCCCGGCTGCAGTTCGAGGTCGACCGCATCGGCTTCGTCGAAGGCGCCTTCGGCCATGCGCTGGTTCAGCGTGAGGTCGGTGCGGTCTTCGTGCAGGTGCGGGTGCAGGATCTGGCCGATGTGCGAGCGCGGGATCACGCGCAGGCAGCCGTTCTCCACCGTCGACTCCTCCAGTGCCACCCACACCGTGCAGTTGGCCAGCGGGCGAATGGGCCAGTAGTGGCCGTCCTGGTGCCATGGCGTCTCGAAGCCTTCCGACGGCGGCTTGCAGAACACGTGGCAGCCCCAGAGGATCACGTCCTCGCCGATCACGCCGGATACGAGCTCGACGATCTCCGGGTCCTTCGCGAGGTCGAGGAACGAGCGGCTGCCGCGCACGCCCTCGCCGTTGTCGCCTTCGATGTGCGCGGAGACCAGTTTCTCCGGCCGCACGCCCGGGTTGTCGCGAATCAGCGCATCGAGCGCCTCGCGCATCTGCGCGACCCGATCGGGCGGCAGCCGGAATTGCGGGATCACATAGCCTTGCGCGCCGTACTGCGCGACCTCGCTGGCGGACAAGCTTGCCATGGCCTGCACTCCTTGTTCAGCTACGGACGAACATCGTCACCAGCGGCTCGTCGCCGACCTGGCGGCTCCAGTGGCCATGCACCGCAGGGTCGAAGGTCGCACCCTCGGGCAGCCTGTCGTCGGAATAGAAATGCTCGCCGGCCTTGAAGACGCGCGATGTGCCGCCTTGCAGGCCGATCTCCATCTGCCCCTGGAGAATCACCACCCATTGCGGCGTGACGGTGCAATGGAACTGGCTGCGAAAGCCCACCGGGCTGTGGCGCAACTGGTAGCCTTGCGAGGGGAAGAGTTGCGAGAGTTGCGACGACGGCGTGCCTTCGCCCAGTTCGATGGGCTCCTCGCGAAAGCGCGCCTTGCCGTCGGTATCTGTGAAGAGGATCACCTTGCTGAATGCGGTCATGTCGATGGTCCTTCAATCCAGGCGCAAGCCGCTCGTTCCGTCGAACACATGCGCATTGGCCGGATCGAGCGCGAGGTAGACCGTGTCGTCCGGTCCCACGTCAGTACGGCCGTGCATCACCAGCACCAGCTTCTCCTGCCCCACCTGCACCAGCAGTTCGGTCTCGGCGCCGGTGGGCTCCACCACCACCACCTGCGCCGGAATGCCCTGGTTGGCTGGCGCCAGCACGAGGTCGGTGGGCCGCACGCCGTAGTGCACCGACTGGCCGTCCTTGACTTTCGCGCCGTCCGGCAGGGGCCAGTACGCGCCCTGCGCCTCGACCCAGAAGCTGCCCTCGACCTTGCGCGCCGTGCCGGCCAGCACGTTCATCGAGGGCGAGCCGATGAACTGCGCCACGAACAGGTTGCCGGGCCGGTCGAACAACTCCAGCGGCGTGCCGATCTGCTCGATGATGCCGTCGTGCATGACCACGATGCGGTCGGCCATGGTCATGGCCTCGATCTGGTCGTGCGTCACGTAGACGGTGGTGGTCTTCAGGCGCTGGTGCAGCGCCTTGATCTCGGCACGCATCGCCACGCGCAGCTTGGCGTCGAGGTTGGACAAGGGTTCGTCGAACAGGAACACCTTCGGGTCGCGCACGATGGCCCGGCCCATGGCCACGCGCTGGCGCTGGCCGCCGGAGAGTTCGCGCGGGTAGCGCCCGAGCAGCTTGTCGAGGTTGAGGATCTTCGCGGCCCTGTCCACGCGCTCGGCCGTCACGCCCTTGTCGGCATCGCGCAGGCGCAAGCTGAAGGCCATGTTCTCACCGACCGTCATGTGCGGATACAACGCATAGCTCTGGAACACCATGGCGATGTCGCGGTCCTTCGATTCGAGCTCGTTGACGACCTTGCCATCGATGAGGATCTCGCCACCGGTGATGTCCTCCAGGCCCGCGAGCATGCGCAGCAGCGTGGACTTGCCGCAGCCCGAGGGGCCGACCAGCACGACGAATTCGCCGTCGCTGATCTCGAAGCCCAGGCCCTTGAGGATGTCGGTCTTGCCGAATGATTTCTTGATATTGCGGAATGTGACGGAAGCCATTGGATCTCCTCGTTATCGTTGTTCAGCTCTTCACCGCGCCGGCGGTGAGGCCGCCGACCATGTAGCGCTTGAAGGTGTAGTAGATGGCTGCCGGCGGCAATGCGTAGATCAGGCCCGTCGTCATCAGGAGTTCCCATGGCGAATCGTCGGCGGAAAGGAAGTTGCCGAGCGCCACGGCCAGCGTCACGCTCGTGTCCTTCGATAGCAGCAGGAAGGCGAACAGGTACTCGTTCCAGGCCAGCAGCAGCGCATAGGTTCCCACGGCCACCAGCGACGGCACCATCAGCGGCAGGTAGACCAGGCGGAACAGTTGCAGCGGCGAGGCGCCGTCCATGCGCGCGGCTTCGTCGAGTTCGTACGGCAGCTTGTCGGATGCCTGCTTGAGCACCCAGATGCAGTACGGCGAAGCGATGGTCACCATGGCCAGGATCAGCGACCACTGGCTGTTGAGCAGCCCGTAGTTGCCCATGGTCTTGTACATCGGCACGGCCAGGAACGCGGCGGGGATGAAGTAGGTGAACAGCGCCATGTTCATCACCGTGCGGCCGCCGCGCACGCGCAGGCGGCTGATGGCAAAGGCGGCCGTCGTGGCGACGAACAGCGTGAGCACGCCCACCGCCACCGCGATGATCAGCGAGTTCCAGAGCTGCAGCCAGAAGTGGTTGAGGTAGAAGTGCTTCTCCCCGAACACCGTCGCGAAGTTCTGCAGCGTCGGATGCGTGGGCCACAGGTGGCCGGAGGTTGCGGAGTCTCGCGGCGAGATCGCGAACAACACCATGTGATAAACGGGGATCAGCGTCCACAGCGTGACCGGTATGCCGATGAGCAGCAGCTTGGCCTCGGTGGCGATGGCCTTGGGTGTCCAGCGCTTGCTCATTTCGACAACCTCTTCATCATGAAATAGACCAATGGAAGAACGAGAGGCATCGCCACAACGATCGACGCCATCGACAAGTCCACCTGGTCCAGCCGCAGGTAGCGAATGCCCAGCGTGGCCAGCACGTGCGTCATGTCCGCCGGGCCGCCGCCGGTCAGCAGGTAGACGCTGTTGAAGTCGCCCAGCGTCCAGATCATCGAGAGGATGGTCGATGTGAGGTACAGCGTCTTCAACGCCGGCCAGCTGATGAACTTGAATTTCTGCCACGAGGTGGCGCCGTCGACAGATGCGGCCTCGTACTGTTCGCTCGGGATCGCGAGCCGGCCCGCCACGAGGATCAGCGTCCAGAATGGCAGCGACTTCCACACGTGCATCAGCATCGCGAAGGTCAGTGCCAGCGTCGGGTCGTTGAGCCAGTTGGGCCCGTCCGCACCCGTCAGCCGGAAGATGGTCGTGTTGATCACGCCCCACTCCGGGTTGAGCATGAAGCGAACCGACAGGATGGTCGGGATCGAGGGCATGGCCCATGGCAGGATGAACAGCGCCGACACGATCTTGATCCACCAGCGCGTCTGCACGAAGAAGCCCGACAGCACCAGCGCCACGCCCATCTTGATGTTGATCGCGACCACCAGGAACACGAAGGTGTTGACCACCGAGCGCAGGAAGATCGGGTCGGCTTCCAGGTGAACGTAGCTCTGCGGATGCCGCGCCAGCCAGAGCCCGTAGCCCACCGGATACAGCACGAAGATCAGGAAGATCAAGAGGTAAGGCAGGACCATCCATCGACCCCAGGCCTGCCATCGGTCCTTTCGCTGCATGGTCGACGCACCACTCACGGTGCCGACGGCGGATGCGGTACTGCTCATACAAGCCCCCTTTTCTCTTTCAGCGTTTCAACAGATCAACGCCCCATTTCAGAAACACCGCAGGGCCGGCCTTGCCGGCCCGCGGGTGTTGTCCCCCGGGGCGTTGGAGCGGCGCGCGAAAGTGCGCGCAGCCGGGGCGAGGCTTACTTGGCGACCACCTTGATGCGCTCGATCATCTCGTCCACTGCCTTGTCGACGGGGATCTTGTCGGTCACGACGCGGCTCATCGCCTTGGCCCACACGTTCTCGTTGTTGAGAATGGTGAACTTGTAGTTCTTCGTGAATTCGAAAGTCACCGTGCCGCTGGCGTACTGGTTGAACACCGACTTGCGATGCTCGTTGGCTTGCCAGAACGGGCTGGCCTGGCCGGCCTTGGTCACCGGGAACCAGCGGCCAAGCGAGCCTTCCACGTACGGCGTCAGGTTCTCTTCCTGCAGCAGGAACTCGACGAACTCCTTCGCGCGCTTCTTGTTCTTGGCTTCCTTGAAGATCACGCCGGTCTTCACTGCCGTGCGGTACACCATCTTGCCGCCATCGGGCTTGTTGGGGAATCCGGCCGTGCGGATTCGCTCCGTGAAGTTCTTCTTGGCCTCTTCGCGCTGCTCGGGCGTGAGCGTCTGGTTGTCCATGTCGTCGAGCCACTTCGCCGCGATCGAGATGGTCGCGTTGTGCGTCATCACGGTCGTCTTGTTGTGGAACGCGACGTTGTTGTCCGGGTCCTTCCAGCTCGTCGACGAAGGCGGCGTGCAGCCCTTGGTATAGGGCGCGGTGTAGTCGGTCAGCGCGCCGACGAGGCCGGCCTTGACCTTCGGGTCGTCGACCAGCAGCTTGCCGCTGTCGTCGACCAGCTTCACGTTGTAGGCGTCCGCGAAGGTCAGGAACGAATAGAACGAGTCGCTCGAATCCACGCCCATGGGCTGGCCGATGCCGAAGGTCCGCTTGCCCGACTTCGCGCGGCTGGCCGGCTGCACCTTGTCGCACCAGAACGCCCAGTAGTCCTTCCATGCGGTCGGGATGTCCGATTCCTTGAACCCGGCTTCGGTCAGCATGTCGAGCCAATACTCGACGTGCATCGTCTGCTGCTTGATCGGGAAGGCGTAGTAGGCCTTCTGCTTGGTCTTGTCGTCATAGAGGAAGGTGGTCTCGACCGTGTTGGGCGCGAAGCGCGCCTTCATCGGGTTGATCACGCTGCTGATGTCTTCGAGCTTGTCCTCGAAGGCCCACTTGCCGGTGACCTGGAAGTCATACACGTCGGCATAGGCCACGTCGGGCGGGCTACCCGAGTCGAGCGCGGACACGGTCTTGGGGATCATGTCCTGGATCGGGTACTGCGACAGGTCGATCTTCACGTCCTTGTGCTTCTCTTCGTACTTCTTGATGGCCGCGAAGAGCGCGTCGTCCTCGGCCTTGTAGAAGCCCTTGACCCACCAGACGGTGAGCTTTTCCTGGGCGGCCGCCTGGCCGCTGGCCACGAGCCCCAGCGCAACGAGCGATGCGGCGAATAGCGGTTTCAATTTCATGGTGAGTTGTCTCCTGGATGAACGGATGCTTCGATTGCTACGGGGGGAACGGAAAAAAATCAGGTGCCGGTGACCGGGCGTCAATGGGCCTTGAGCCGTGGGGGCGGCCTGCTCAATCGCGGCAGGCGCCGGCGCGAGCCCAGCACTGCCTCGATGTCCGTGCGTGCGCCGTCGATCAGCTTGAGGACGGCGCGCTCGGCCTTCGCGGGTTCATGGGCGATGACGGCGTCCAGCACCGCGCGGTGCATCGGCAGCGAGAGCGCCGGGCCGTTGCTGCGCGTGGTGGAGATTTCGAAACTGGTGCGCAGTAGCGCATTCAGTGCCTTGCTCATCTGCGTCAGCATGCGGTTGCGCGCGGCACGCAGCAGCCCGTGATGAAAACGCAGGTCGTGGGTGACGTAGTCGCCGCCATGCTCGATGGCATTCTTCATGCCGGCATAGGCCGACTCGATTTCGCCGATGTCCTCGGCGGTGGCGCGCTCTGCGGCCAGGCGCACGGCGGCCGGCTCCACCACGCGGCGCAGGTCCTGCAGGTCGCGCAGGAACTCCGGCGTCAGGCCCACGCGCGCCTGCCAGGTGATGACGTCGGGGTCGAACCAGTTCCAGGAGTCCTGCGGCAGCACGCGGCTGCCGACCTTCGGCCCGGTCACGATCAGGCCCTTGGCGGCCAGTGCCTTGATCGCCTCGCGCACCACGGTGCGGCTCACGCCCAGTTCCTCGCCGAGGATGGGCTCCGGCGGAATGACGCCGCCCTCGCGGTAGCGACCCGCGACGATCGACTCGCCGAGCAGGTCGACCGTGTGGCCGTGAGCGTTCTTGACCATGGGGCGAGGACGCGACGGGGCTCAAGACGCGACGGGGGTCAGCAGGGGCTGGCCGGCGAAGTGCGCGCGCAGGTTGTCGAAGGTGAGCTGCCCCATGGCCTCGCGCGTCTGCCGCGTGCCGCTGCCGATGTGCGGCGTGAGCACCACGTTGTTCATCTCGCGCAGCACGGCGGGCACGTTGGGCTCGTCGACGAACACATCGAGCGCCGCGCCGGCAATGTCGCCGGCCTGCAGTGCGGCAATCAGCGCCGGCTGGTCGACGACCGTGCCGCGCGCCACGTTGATCAGGTAGCCCTGCGGGCCGAGCGCCGTCAGGACCTTTGCATCGATCATGCCGCGCGTGGCCGCGCCGCCGGGCGTGATGACGACGAGAAAGTCGACCGCCGCGGCCAACGCCTCGGCATTGGGGTAGTAGGTGTAGGGCACGCCGGCGCGCGGCGAGCGCGCCGTGTACGAGATCTCCATGCGGAAGGCCTGCGCCCTGTGCGCAATGGCCTGGCCGATGCGGCCGATGCCCACGATGCCCAGCCGCGCACCGGTGGCCTTGCGCGCCAGCGGGATCGGGCCATTGACCCACGAGCCGTTGCGCACGAAGCGGTCGGCTTGCGGAATGCGCCGCGCGATCGACAGCAGCAGGCCGATGGCCAGGTCGGCCACGTCGTCGTTCAGCACTTCCGGCGTGTTGGTCACGGGCACGCCGCGCTCATGCGCTGCCGCAACGTCGACACCGTCGTAGCCAACGCCGAAGACCGAGATCACTTCGAGCGCGGGCAGCTTGTCGATGAGTTCGCGCGGGACCTTGGCCTCGCCATTGGCGACGATGCCGCGGATGCGCGGCGCCACCGCCGCGAAGGCGTCCGGGTCGCTGACGTGGATGCGGTCATGCACCGTGTATTCGGCACGCAGCTGATCCATGAGGAAGGGCATCAGCGGCGCGACGGCCAGGACCTCGACCTTGTCGGTCATGACTTGATGCCGATCTTTTCGACCAGTTGCTTGAAGTACGCGTGGTCGCGTTCCATGGCCTTGCCGAAGGCGTCGGCGTCCAGGTAGGCAAAGCCCAGGTTGAGCTTTTCGAGCGAATCGCTCATGGCGGGATCGGCGGCTGTCTTGCGCGCTGCGTCGCGTAGCGCATTGACGATGTTGTCGGGCGTGGCCTTGGTCACCGCGAGGCCGCGCCAGGTGCCGATCGACAGGTCGATCTTGCGTTCCTTCAGCGTGGGCACCTTGTCGAAGGCCTTGAGGCGCTCGTCGGCCATCACGGCCAGTATCTTGAGCTTGCCGCCCTGCACATGCGTGGCGACTTCGGCAGGACTCACCGCCACCGCATCGATATGGCCGCCGAGCAATGCGATCACGCCCGGCGCCGCGCCCTGGAACGGCACGTGGCTGAGCTTGACGCCGGTCTTGTCCTCGAAGCCCGCGGCAGCCAGGTGCCAGATCGAGCCGTTGCCCGAATTGCCGACCTTCATCTCGCCCGGCTTGGCCTTGCACGCCGCAATGAACTCCTCGATGGTGTTCCACGGCGCATCGGCCTTGACCGTGATGGCGGCCGGGTCGGCGTTGAGGCGCGCGATCGGACGGAAATCGGCATAGGTGAACTTGGAGAGGTTCAGGTGCGGCAGGATCACCAGCTCGGCGATCACCACGCTCACCTTGTAGCCATCGGGCTTGCTGTTGAGCACCTCGCCCATGCCGATCACGCCGCTCGCACCGGGCTTGTCGTTGACGATGAAGGGCTGCGGGAAGTTCTTCTTCGCCAGCTCGGCAAAGCTGCGGGCCAATGCGTCGGTGCCGCCGCCGGCCGACGCGGGCACGATGAGCTCCACGGGCTTGCTCGGATAGTCTTCCGCGAAGGCGGCAAAGGAGGTTGGCAAGAGCATGGCGGCGAGGCCCTGCAGGACTTGGCGGCGGTGCGCCACAGGTGAGCTGTGCATGGAGATGTCCCGTTGGTTTGTCACTCGGAAACCCTAGGCCAGGGGCGGGGTTCGCGGCTTATCATATGATGATTGAAATGACCGCCGCTGCAGGGAAACCCTGAGTTGCGGCCCTCGAAAACATGCCATACGGAGACGGAAACCGATGCAATGGGTCGCGGTCGATTGGGGCACCAGCTCCTTGCGTGGAGCCTTGCTCGACGCCACCGGAAAGGTGCTTGCGGAACAGGGCCATCCACGCGGCATCCTGAGCGTTCCGGCCGGCGGGTTCCCCGATGTGTTCGAGTCGCTGTTCGCCGACTGGATGCGGCCCGAGGGCGCGCGCTGCATCATCTCGGGCATGGCCGGCAGCCAGCAGGGCTGGGTCGAGGCGCCCTACTGCGCCTGCCCCGCCGGGCTCGACGAGGTGGCCCGCAGCATCATCGAGATCCAGCCGGGCCGCATCGCGCTGGTGCCGGGCCTGCGCGACGAACATGCCGGCGTGCCGGATGTGATGCGTGGCGAGGAAGTGCAGATCTTCGGCGCCATCGCGCTCACCGGCTTGCGCGACGGGCTCTTCGTGCTGCCGGGTACGCACAACAAGTGGGCCCGCGTGAAGAACGGGCGCGTCGAAGGCTTTCGCACCTTCATGACCGGCGAGTTCTATGCGCTGCTGAGCCAGCACTCGATCCTGGCGCGCACGCTGGACGTCGATGCCCCGCTCGATGAGGCCGCCTTCCTGCAAGGCGTGACCCAGTCGGACAACGGCGAGGGACTGCTGCACAACGCCTTCGGCGCGCGCACGCTGGCCTTGTTCAGCCGCATGCCAAAGGCGCAGTTGGCCAGCTATCTCTCGGGGCTGCTCATCGGCGAGGAACTGCGCACGCAGTCGCTGCAAGCCACCGCCGAGGTGGTGCTGATCGGTTCCCCCATCCTCACCCAACGCTATGCACTGGCCATCGGCGCCGCTGGCGTCGCGACGCGCACGCTCGGCGCCGAAGCGACCTGGGCCGGACTGCATGCGCTGGCCACCCACCTGTCCCGACGCACACCATGACCGCACTCGCCACCTTCCAGGCTGCCATGCAGCAGCTCCCCCTCATCGCGATCCTGCGCGGGCTCACGCCGGCCGAGGCCGCCGACATGGGCGATGCCATCGTCGAGCCGGGCTTCCGGCTGCTCGAGGTACCGCTCAATTCACCCCGGCCGCTGGAGAGCATCGCCTCGATGCGCCAGCGCTTTCCGCAGGCGCTGGTCGGCGCGGGCACGGTGCTGAACGCGCAGCAGGTGCGCGAGGTGCATGCGGCCGGCGGGCAACTGATCGTGTCGCCCAACTTCAATGCCGAAGTGATCGCCGAGGCGGTGCGGCTCGACATGGTGTGCCTGCCCGGCGTGATGACGCCCACCGAGGCCTTCGGCGCGCTGGCCGCCGGTGCCACGGGCCTCAAGTTGTTCCCGGCCGAGCTGGCCTCGCCCGCTGTCGTGAAGGCGCTGCTGGCGGTGCTGCCGGCCGGCACGCCGCTGATGCCCGTGGGCGGCATCGCGCCGCACAACATGGGCGAGTGGCGCGCCGCGGGCGCGGCCGGCTTCGGCATCGGCTCGTCGCTCTACAAGCCCGGCAAGACGGCTGCGGCCGTGCGCGAGGACGCCACGAAGTTCGTGTCGGCCTGGGCCGGCACCATCACCGCTTGAGGAACGACCATGGTTGAAACCATCATCAAGGGCAACATCCGCGATACGCCTGAAGCCCAATACGCCCACCCCCGCGTGCGCAAGCTGCGCGAGGACCTCGCGCTGGCGCTGCGCGCGGCTGCGCACCACGACCTGTCGGAAGGTGTCTGCAATCACTTCAGCGTGCTGCTGCCCGGCGCCGCGGACCGCTACCTCATCAACCCGCGCGGGCTGCACTGGAGCGAGATCGGGCCGGACGACATCGTGCTCATCGACGTGCAGGGCAAGGTGCTCGCGGGCCGCCATCGCGTCGAGCCCACCGCCCTCTTCATCCACGGCGCGGTGCATCGCCTGACGGGCCATTCGGTGGTGCTGCATTGCCACATGCCCTATGCCACGGCGCTCACGCTGACCACCGACCGCGCGCTCGACCCCACGCTGAGCCAGAACGCGATGCGCTACATGAACCGCATCGCCATCGACACGAAATACAACGGCCTCGCGCTCGACGATGCCGAGGGCGAGCGCATTGCCAGGGCCATGGCCGGCAAGGACGTGGCCTTCCTCGCGAACCACGGCGTGATCGTGGCCGGCGCGACGGTTGCACATGCCTACGACGATCTCTACTACCTGGAACGCAGTTGCCTGCACCAGGTGATCGCGCAGCAGACCGGGCGTCCGCTCGCGCCCGTGGACGCGACGCTGGCCGCGCGCGTGGCGGCGCAGATCCAGGGGGAGCGGGAGCAGTCGGATCTGTTCTTCGAGGCGCTGCGGCGGATGTTGCCGGCGCCCTGAGAGCCGCGGTCGCTGCATCGGCGATCGCCGCTATCCAGACTGTCTCAGCACCAGCTGCGGGTCGGCCAAGTAAGTCTGACGCGCGCGCGCCGGCGCCTGAATGCGGTCCAGCAGGATCGCCGCGGCATGCTCGCCCAACTCGCCCGGGCGGATGTCGATGGTGCTCAGCGGCGGGTTGGAATGGGCCGCGTCCTGCACGTTGTCGAAGCCCATCACCGCGAAATCCTGTCCGGCGCGCAAGCCGCGTTCCCCCAATGCCGACAGTGCGCCGAAAGCGACCACATCGTTGTAGCAGACGGCCGCGGTCGGTCGCGGCTTCTTGTCCAGCAGCGCGCCCATGGTTTCAGAACCGCCCTGGCGCGTGGGCTGGCACGGCACCAGCAGTTCCTCGTCGAACTCGATCTTGCGTTCGGCCAGCGCCGCCCTGAAGCCCTTCAGCCGCTGCTCGAGCACGACGCCGGTGCGCCCACCCAGGAAACCGATGCGTGTGTGCCCCGCATCGAGCAGGTGCCTGGTTGCCGTGTAGATCCCGCGCTCGTTGTCCGCGCCCGCAAAGTCATATTTACCGGGTCCCAGGGTGCGGACCATGACAACCAGTGGCATGCCCCAGGACTCGACTTCCTTCGTCAGCGTCCGGGGCGTGCCATAGGCCGGGCACAGGACGATGCCTGCGGCGCCCTGCTCCCGCATGGTTCGCAAGACAGTGTTCTGCCGCTCGACGTCCTCGGCGGTGTGCGCCATCAGGACGATGTACCCGGCCTCCACGAGCCTGCGCTCGACCCCCACCAGGATCTCCGCGAAAAATGGATTGCTGAGGTCGTTGACGATGACGCCGATGGTCTTTGAGGTCCTGCCGCGAAGTTCTCCGGCACGGCTGTTGTAGACGTACCCGATCTTGCGCGCCGCCTCGCGCACCCGCTCGGCCGTCTCGGCCGGAATCAACGGGCTGTTCTTCAGCACCAGCGAGACGGTGGACTTGGAAACCTCCGCCGCAGCCGCGACGTCGAGGATCGTGACTGCCCGTGGCGAGTTTGCTTTGCTCATGGTGATCTCTAGGTGTTTTCCCGCACTTAAATAAAAGCGCTTGATCTTTTACTGGAACGTTCCAATAATTCATTCAACCGTTCCAACAAATGTAGCCGCAAAGGGGACAACATGGACAGCAAAGCAGTGACCGGATGGGGCCTGATCGGGGCCAGCACGATCGCCTCCGAGTACATGATCGAGGCGATCCGCGCACAGCAAGGGCATAAGGTCGTGGCAGTCGCGAGCAGCAACGCCGATCGCGCCAAGGACTTCGCCGCAAGGCACGTGATCGCCGGGGCGTACGACAGCGTCGCGAAGTTGCTGGCCGACCCGGCCGTGCAAGTCGTCTACATCAGCACGACGAACGAGTTGCACCGCGACCAGGTGATCGCTGCAGCGGCTGCCGGCAAGCACGTGCTCTGCGAGAAGCCGCTGGCACTGAAGCTGGACGACGCCCGGAAGATGGTCGGTGCCTGTGCGGACGCTGGCGTGGTGATGGCCACCAACCACCACCTGCGCAATGCAGCCACGCATCGCAAGATCCGCGAACTGATCCAGGCCGGCGCAATCGGTCGCCCCCTCTTCGCCCGCGTGTTCCACGCCGTCTACCTGCCACCGCATCTGCAGGGCTGGCGCATCGACAAGCCCGCCGCCGGCGGCGGCGTCATCCTCGACATTGCCGTGCATGACGCAGACACGCTGCGCTTCATCCTCGGCGCCGAGCCGGTCGAGGCGGTCGGCATCTCCCAGTCCGCTTCGCTGGCCCGCGAAGGCCTGGAAGACGGCGTGATGGCCGTGCTTCGCTTCGACAACGGCGTCGTGGCGCAACTGCACGACGCCTTCACCGTGCCCTTCGCCGGAACCGGCATCGAGATCCACGGCGACAAGGGTTCAGTGATCGGCCGCAATGTCATGACCCAGAAGCCGGTCGGCGAGGTGCTTCTGCGCGACGCACAGGGCGAGCGCGCCGTGCCGGTCGAACATGAAAGCCTCTACGCACGCGGCGTGGCGCGCTTCTGCGCGGCCCTCCGCGGCGAAGGCGAACCGGCAGCAACTGCCCTCGACGGCGTGCGTTCCCTCGCCACGGCACTGGCCATCGCCGAAGCCTGCCAAGGCGGCAAGACCGTCCGAGTGGCTCCTCTCCAACCTTAGGAAACTCCATGAAAAAAGTGATCACCGCCGAGCAGGCGGCGGGATTGGTGCGCTCCGGCGATGTCGTGAGCATCAGTTCCTCCAGCGGTCTCGGCTGCCCCGACAAGGTATTGGCCGCCATCGGCGCGCGCTTCGACAAGGAAGGCCAGCCCCGCAACCTGACGACGCTGAACCCGATTGCCGCCGGCGACATGTACGGCATCAAGGGCATCGACCACATCGCCAAGCCGGGGCTGCTGTCGCGCGTGCTGGCGGGTTCGTATCCGAGCGGCCCCTCCTCCTTGCCGATGCCCGCCATCTGGCACTTGGTGGTCGACAACCAGATCGAGGCCTACAACATCCCGAGCGGCATCCTCTACGACATGCACCGGGATGCCGCCGCCAAGCGCCCGGGCGTGCTGACCAAGGTCGGCCTCGGCACCTTCGTCGATCCGCAGTTCCAGGGCTGCGCGATGAACGAGGCCGCTGCCGCCAACCCGGTCGTGCGCAAGGAAAGCTTCGACGGCCAGGAATGGCTCTACTTCCCGGCCATCGTGCCTGACGTGGCGATCATCCGCGCCACCACGGCCGACGAGCACGGCAACCTGACCTACGAACACGAAGGCGCGCTGCTCGGCGGGCTCGACCAGGCACTGGCCGCACGCAACAACGGCGGCATCGTCATCGCCCAGGTCAAGCGTGTCGTCAAGGAAGGCAGCCTGCGTCCGCACGACGTGCATGTGCCACGCAACCTGGTCGACTACATCGTGGTCGATGCGGACCAGTGGCAGACGACGCAGACGCCTTACGACCCGGCCATCAGCGGAGAGATCGCACAGCCTCTGGCGACCTTCGAGCCGCAAGCGTGGAGCGCCGAGAAAGTCATCTCCCGCCGCGCAGCGATGGAACTGGCGCACGGCCACGCGGTGAACCTCGGCTTCGGCATTTCGGCCAACGTGCCGCGCATCCTGCTCGAGGAAGGCCTGCACGGCGAAGTGACCTGGGCCATCGAGCAAGGCGCCGTCGGCGGCATGCCGCTGCTCGGCTTCGCCTTCGGCTGCGCATCGAACGCAGACGCGATCATGGCCTCGCCGAACCAGTTCACCTACTTCCAGGGCGGCGGCTTCGACGTGACCCTGCTGTCCTTCCTGCAGGTCGATGGCAACGGCAGCGTCAACGTCTCGAAGCTGGGCGCCAAGCCCTACCTCACCGCAGGCTGCGGCGGCTTTGTCGACATCACCGCGCATGCGCGGCGCATCGTGTTCTCGGGATTCTTCACGGCGGGCGCGAAGCTGGAAGTCGGCAACGGCAAGCTGACCATCCTCAAGGAAGGCAAGACCCGCAAGTTCGTCCAGTCGGCCGAGCACATCACCTTCAGCGGTGTGGTCGGACGCCAGCGCGGCCAGCGCGTGACCTACGTCACCGAGCGCTGCGTGATCGACCTGGAGGACGACGCGCTGGTGGTGCGCGAGATCGCGCCCGGCATCGACCTGCAGCGCGACGTGCTGGACCAGGCGGAGATCCCGCTGCGGGTCGCGAAGGACCTGCGTGTGATGAACCCCGCGTTGTTCACCGATGCGCCGTTCGGTCTTCGGCTCAAGGCGGAGGAAGTGCGTCGGGGTACATCGCTTCCGATTGCGAAGGATACGCGCCCGCTGGATGCCACGTCGAGTCCTTCGGTGGCCAAGGAAGTCCTGGTGGCGGAGTTGCACCGTGGCTGAGTCCTTGATCCAGCTCGAGCGCGACGGGTTTGTTGCGACCGTCATCCTGAACCGCCCATCCAAGCTCAACTCGCTGACGCCAGCCATGCTGGACCAGTTGGAGCTGGTTGCCCGTCAACTGGATGCCGACACCAGCGTGCGCGTGGTCATCCTCCTGGGCGGCGGCGAGAAGGCCTTCTGCGTGGGAGCCGACATCAACGAATGGGCCGCACTGCAACCGCTCGACATGTGGCGCCGCTGGGTGCGCCGTGGTCACCAGGTCTTCGACCAGTGGGCCCGTCTTCGCCAACCCGTCATCACCGCCATCAATGGGCACGCCTTCGGTGGCGGGCTGGAACTCGCGATCACGGGGGACATCCGCATTGCCGTCGAAGGCGCGCAGTTCGCGTTGCCCGAAGCCTCCATTGCGACTTGCCCGGGCTGGTCAGGTACGCAGCGGCTCGTGCAGCTGATCGGTGCGAGCCGTGCCAAGTACCTGGCCTTGAGCGGAGTGCGCCAGACGGCCGCGGACGCGCTGGGCGCCGGCCTCGTCCACGAAGTGGTGCCCGCGGCGCAACTCAGGGACTGCGCCGCTGCGCTGGCCCGCGAGATGACAACCAAGGCACCCGTCTCCCTGCAACTCACCAAGCAACTCATCAACGCCGCCGCCGGCGAAGACACCGCCGCCACGCTGGAAGCCATGGCCGGTGCACTCGCTGCCACCACGCAAGACGCCACAGAAGGCATCCGGAGCTTTCGCGAGAAGCGCGCAGCCAGCTTCGCCGGCCTCTGACCCACCGACACAGGACAACCCCATGAGCACTTCCACCCTCTCCCCCACCGAGGCGCTGACCCGCGCGCCCTACCAAGGCAAGCTGCTGATCGACGGCGCCTGGTCCGACGCCGCCGATGGCTCGACGCTCGATCGCAAGTCGCCTGCCCATGACACGCTGGTGGCGGTATACGCCCAGGCCGGCGCAGCCGATGCGAAGCGGGCCATCGCCGCCGCGCGCCACGCCTTCGACAAGGGCCCATGGCCTCGCATGAAGGGTGCGGAGCGCGCCCGCATCCTGCGCGCCGTGGCTGAGGGCATCCTGTCGCGCAAGCATGAACTGGCGCTGATGGAGACGCTGGAAAACGGCAAGCCGATGGCCCAGTCGCTGGCCGAGATCGAAGGCGCGGCCGACCTGTGGCACTACGCCGCGACGCTGGCGCGCAACCTGCACGGCGACAGCTACAACACGCTCGGCGAGAACACCCTCGGCGTCGTGCTGCGCGAGCCGATCGGGGTGGTCAGCATCATCACGCCCTGGAACTTCCCGTTCCTCATCGTCAGCCAGAAGCTGCCATTCGCGCTGGCCGCCGGCTGCACCACCATCGTCAAGCCTGCCGAGGTGACATCCGGCACCACCGTGATGCTCGGCGAAATCCTCCAGGCCGCCGGCGTGCCCGGCGGCGTCGTGAACATCCTGGTCGGTCGCGGCAGCGTGGTCGGCGAAGTGATGGTGACGCATCCCGATGTCGACATGCTGTCCTTCACCGGCTCGACGGCGATCGGCAAGCAGGCGGTAGCCAAGTCGGCCCAGACCCTGAAGAAGGTCTCGATGGAACTGGGCGGCAAGAACCCGCAGATCATCTTCCCCGATTGCGACTGGGATGCCGCCGTCGACGCGGCCGTGTACGGCATCTACTTCAATGCCGGCCAGTGCTGCAACAGTGGCAGCCGCATCCTCGTGCACGAGTCGATTGCGCAACGCTTCACCGCGGCCGTGGTCGAACGCTCGAAGCTCGTCAAGGTCGGCGACCCGCTCACGCCTGGCATGCAGGTCGGCGCGATCACGACCGACAAGCAACTCGAGACGATCCTCTCCCACGTCGAGGGCGCCCGCCGCGGCGGCGCCATCGTTGCACTCGGCGGCTCGCGCATCGACACGACCGGCATGTACGTCGAACCCACCGTCGTGACAGGCGTCACCCGCGACATGGCCATCGCCAGGGAGGAAGTCTTCGGCCCGGTGCTGGCGGTCCTGAGCTTCAAGGATCTCGACGACGCGGTAGACCTCGCCAACGGCACGCTCTACGGCCTGTCGGCTGCTGTCTGGAGCCAGGACTTCAGCACTTGCCTCAACGCCGCGCGCCGCATCAAGGCCGGCACGGTCTGGGTCAACACCTTCCTGGAGGGCCATGCCGAACTGCCCTTCGGCGGCTACCACGAAAGCGGCATCGGCCGCGAACTCGGCCGCTTCGCGACCGAGGACTACACCGAGACCAAGACCCTGCACATGCACCTCGGCGGCCGCACCGACTGGTACCTGCCGCGCTGACATCCCACCCGCCACTTCCACCACCCTCACCCATCCGGAGACCACCATGAAGAAGCAACTCATCAGCCTCGCGATCGCGACGACCCTTGCGGCTCCCGCACTGGCCCAGCAACAGAGCGTGGAGGTCCTCCATTGGTGGACTTCCGGCGGCGAAGCCTCGGCCCTCAACGTGCTCAAGACCACGCTCGAGAAGCAGGGCGTGACCTGGAACGACATGCCCGTTGCCGGCGGCGGCGGCGAGGCGGCCATGACGGCCGTGCGCGCACGCGTCACCGCGGGCAACCCGCCGACTGCCGTCCAGCTGCTCGGTTTCGACGTACAGGACTGGGCCAAGCAAGGCGTGCTGGCCGACCTGAACGACATGGCGGCCAAGGGCAACTGGGACAAGGTCGTTCCGCCGCAGCTGCAGAAGTTCACCAAGTACAACGGCAAGTGGATCGCCGTGCCGGTCAACCTCCACACGACCAACTGGGTCTGGGCCAACAAGGACGTCCTCGCCAAGGCTGGCGTGACCAGCGAACCCAAGGACTTCGACGAGTTCATCGCCAGCGCCGAGAAGGTGCAAAAGGCCGGCTTCATCGCGATCGCGCACGGCGGCCAGCCGTGGCAGGACGCGACAGTCTTCGACAGCGTCGTGCTGTCCACCGGCGGCGTCGACTACTACAGGAAGGCCTTCATCGACCTGGACACCAAGACGCTCGGCTCGCCCACCACGCTGAAGGTGTTCCAGCGCATGTCGCAGATCCGCAAGCTGGTCGACAAGGACTTCTCGGGTCGTGACTGGAACGTCGCCTCGGGCCTGGTCATCAGCGGCAAGGCCGGCTTCCAGATCATGGGCGACTGGGCCAAGGGCGAGTTCGTGAATGCGAAGAAGGTGCCGGGCAAGGACTTCTATTGCTATCGCTTCCCCGGCACGCAGGGCACGGCCGCATTCAACACCGACAACTTCGCGATGTTCAAGCTGGGCGACCCGGCAAAGACCGCCGCGCAGATGAAGATGGCCGCGGACGTCATGGATCCCTCGTTCCAGTCCTCCTTCAACGTCATCAAGGGCGCAGCCCCCGCACGCAACGATGTGTCGGACGCGGCCTTCGACGACTGCGGCAAGAAAGCCATCAAGGACGCCGCCGAGGCCAGCAAGAACAACACGCTGGTCGGCTCCATCGCACACGGGCATGCGGTTCCGGCCTCGATGAAGAGCGCCTTCTATGACGTGATCACGCGCCACTTCAACGGCCAGATCGACGACAGGAAGGCCGTCGCCGAGCTGGTGTCCGCGGCCAGGAACTGAGCCCTGCCATGAAAGCCGGTGTCCTTCCCAAGTTGCTGTTCAGTCCCAGCGCGTTTCTCGTGCTGGTGTGCGTGTACGGCTACATCATGTTCACGGTCTACCTGTCCTTCACGACGTCGACGATGCTGCCGACGTCCGAGCTGGCAGGCACGGCCAACTACACGCGACTGCTTGGGTTGGAGAACTGGCAAGTCTCCCTGTCCAACCTCGCGACCTTCGCAAGCCTCTACATCATCATCGCGATGGTGATGGGTTTGGGCCTCGCGATCCTGATCGACCAGAAGATCCGCTCCGAGAGCGCCTTCCGTTCGATCTTCCTGTACCCGATGGCGCTGTCCTTCATCGTCACCGGCACGGCCTGGAAGTGGCTGCTGGACCCGGGCGTCGGGCTGGAGCGCTCGATCCACCTGCTGGGTTGGGAGAGCTTCTCCTTCACCTGGATCAAGGACAGCGAGATGGCGATCTACTGCGTCGTGATCGCAGCCGTCTGGCAGACCAGCGGCTTCGTGATGGCGATGTTCCTGGCCGGGCTGCGTGGCGTCGATACCGAGCAGGTCAACGCGGCCAGGGTCGACGGCGCGAAGACCTGGCAGGTCTACCTGCGCATCATCCTGCCGCAGCTCGGCCCGGTGTTTGTCTCGGCCTTCGTGATCCTGGCGCACATGGCCATCAAGTCCTATGACCTGGTCATTGCCCTGACCAACGGCGGCCCCGGCCGCTCCACCTGGCTGCCGTCGGTGTTCATGTACCAGTACACCTTCACCCGCAACGAGATGGCGGTCGGCGCCGCGAGTTCGGTACTGATGTTGCTGGCCATCGGCGTGGTCGTGCTCCCCTACCTCTTCAGTGAAATGCGGAAGGTCAAAAATGGCTAATGCAACTGCCCATCCGGTCGTGCACCTGCACGGCGCCAGCGGCATCGCGCCCAGGCTGGACATCGCACGCATCGCGCTCTACGTCGTCCTGTTGGTGTTTGCGGTGGCGTTCCTGATGCCCGTCTACGTGATGGCCGTCAACTCGTTCAAGCCGCTGGACGAGATCCGCACCGGCAACATGATGTCCCTGCCCATCGACTGGACCATCGCACCATGGCTGAGCGCCTGGAGCACGGCGCAGATCGGCGTGCAGCCGACGGGCCTGAGGCCCTTCTTCATCAACTCCTTCCTGCTGGTGATTCCGTCGGTGGTGCTGTCGACGCTGATCGGTGCGCTGAACGGCTACATCCTGACCCAGTTCAGGTTCAGGGGTTCGAACCTGATGTTCGCGGCGATGCTGTTCTCGGTGTTCATCCCGTTCCAGATCGTGCTGATCCCGATGGCCAAGACGCTGGGCTTCCTGGGGCTCGCCGGTACGGTGAAGGGCCTGATCTTCGTGAACACGGTGTACGGCATCGGCTTCACGACGCTGTTCTTCCGCAACTACTACGCGGCCTTTCCGGCGGAGCTGATCCGCTCGGCCCGCATGGATGGCGCCGGCTTCTTCGGTGTGATGGGCCGCATCCTGCTGCCCAACAGCACGCCGATCATCGTCGTCACCGTGATCTGGCAGTTCACCAACATCTGGAACGAGTTCCTCTTCGGCGCGTCCTTCAGCGACTTCAGCTCCTACCCGCTCACGGTGGCGTTGAACAACCTGGTCAACAGCAGCACCGGGGTCAAGGAATACAACGTTCATTTCGCCGGCGCCTTCATCGCAGCCATTCCAACGCTCGTCGTGTACCTCGTGTCCGGCAAGTATTTCGTTCGCGGCCTCATGGCCGGCTCGGTCAAGGGCTGAACGCCCGGACCTCCCAGGAGATAAGCATGGCATCCCTCGACCTCGTCAACGTGCAGAAGAGCTTCGGCCCCGTCAAGATCCTGCACGACATTTCCATCAGCCTCCAGGACGGCGAGTTCCTCGTCCTCGTCGGCCCGTCGGGTTGCGGCAAGAGCACCCTCATGAACATCATTGCCGGGCTCGAAGAGCCGACCGCCGGCACTCTGAGCCTCCAGGGCCGCGACATCACGACGGTTGCGCCGGCAGAGCGAAACATCTCGATGGTGTTCCAGTCTTATGCGCTCTATCCGAACATGACGGTCGCCAAGAACATCGAGTTCCCGCTCGAGATGCGCAAGGTCGAGAAGTCGGCGCGGGCCGAGCGGGTCAAGTCGGTGTCGAAGCTGCTCCAGATCGAGCACCTGCTGGACCGCAAGCCGCGCCAGCTTTCGGGTGGCCAGCGACAACGCGTGGCCATCGGCCGGGCGCTGGCGCGCGAGCCGCAGCTCTATCTCTTCGACGAACCCCTCTCGAACCTCGACGCGCAATTGCGGGTCGACATGCGCACCGAGATCAAGAAGCTGCACCAGCGGCTGAAGGCGACCATCGTCTACGTGACGCATGACCAGATCGAGGCGATGACGCTGGCCACGCGCATTGCGGTGATGAAGGGTGGCGTGCTGCAACAGCTCGGCACGCCGTACGAGGTCTACAACCGGCCTGCCAACACCTTTGTCGCGAGCTTCATGGGTTCGCCCCGCATGAACCTGGTCAAGGCGCGGGTGACCGGAACGGGCGGCGGCCTGGGCCTGGACATCCAGGCCGGCAACAGCCCACGCGCGAGCATTCCGCTGCCACCTTCCGTGGCACCGGCGGGGTTGCAGGCCTATGCCGGCCAGGAAGTCATCGCCGGCATCCGTGCCGAGGCCGTCAGCCTGGCGCGGGACGGCATGGTCGCGGGGCCGATGCACTGCTTCGTCGATGCGCGCGTCGAAGTCATCGAGCCCACCGGCGCCGACACGCTGGTCGTGCTGAACCTCGGCGGAAGCGAGTTCACGGTGCGCCTGGAGCCCGACGCGCCGCTCAAGCCCGAGCAGGACGCGCGCTTCCTGGTCGACCTGTCGAAGCTCGTGTGCTTCGATGCGAAGAGCGAATCGCTGATCGCGTGACCGCCATGACGACACGCGACGACTACGACGTGGTGATCATCGGCTCGGGGGTCGGCGGCGGCGCCGTGGCCCGGCAGCTGGCGGGCACCGGTGCGCGCGTGTTGATCCTGGAGCGCGGCCCGGTGCTGCCACGCGAGCCGGAGAACTGGAGCCCCGAATCGGTGTTCGTCGACCTGCGCTATCGCAGCACCGAAACCTGGACCAGCGGCGAGCGGCGCTTCAGGCCCGGCCAGTACTACTACGTCGGCGGCCACACCAAGTTCTATGGCACTGCCATGTTCCGCTTCAGGGAGCGGGACTTCGGCGCGCTGGAGCTGGAAGACGGCGTTTCGCCTGCCTGGCCCATCAACTACGGCGACCTCGAACCCTGGTATGCGCAGGCCGAGCAGCACTTCGGTGTTCGCGGGCAGGCCGGGCTCGATCCGACGGAACCACCGCGCAAGGCCCCTTATGCGCACGCACCCATCCCGCACGAGCCGGTGCTGGCCGAGATCGCCGCGCGCCTGAAGGCGCAGGGACTCCGGCCCTTCCCCATGCCCGCGGCGGTCGACTTCGGTCCGGGCGGCCGTTGCCAGCGCTGCGGCACCTGCGACGCCTTCCCCTGCCGCATCGACGCGAAGGGCGACGCCGAGACTTGCCTCGTCCGCCCCGCCCTGTTGCAGCCCAACGTGCAGTTGATTTCCGAGGCATACGTCAATCGCCTCATCACCGACGACACCGGCCGCCGGATCGTCGCTGCGGAAATCATCGAGCGTGGCGCGAGGCGGCGCATCCACGGCGGCCTGTTCGTCCTGAGCGCGGGCGCCATCAACTCGGCAGCGCTGCTGCAGCGTTCGGCCACGGCGCGCCATCCGCGCGGTCTGGCCAATTCCAGTGATGTGGTCGGCCGCCATTTCATGAACCACAACTGCACGGGGCTGATGGCCCTGCATCCCATCAAGCGCAACGACACGAAGTTCCCGAAGACGCTTTCCATCAACGACTGCTACTTCAGTGACCTGGAAGGCAAGGGTCCGCCGCTGGGCAACCTGCAACTGCTCGGCAAGCTGAGCGAGCCGATCCTGCGTGGCGCCATGCCGGCATGGACGCCTCGTGCGCTGCGCCAGTGGGTGGCCGGGCACAGCGTCGACTGGTATGTCATGTCGGAGGACCTGCCGCACCGGGACAGCACGGTGCGCGTCAACGCCGACGGCAGCATCGATCTGCGCTGGCACCGGACCAACCTGGGCGCTCATCGCAAGTGGGTCGAGACCGCGACTCGAATCATCAAGCGCACGGGCTATCCGATCGTGCTGACGAAGCCCTTCACGATGGACACGCCGTCGCACCAGTGCGGCACAGCGCGCTTCGGCGACGACCCCGCAACCTCGGCGCTCGACCCGCTGTGCAAGGCCTGGGACCACGACAACCTCTACGTGGTCGACGCCAGCTTCTTTCCCTCGTCGGCGGCCGTCAATCCCGCACTGACCATCGCCGCGCAGGCGTTGCGCGTCGGTCATCACCTTCGTACGCAGGTACTCCAATGACAACGACCCGACCCCTGGCGGTGGTGACCGGCGCCCGACGTGGCATCGGCGCCGGCATCGCCACCGAACTGGCCTCGCGCGGCTTCGATATCGCGCTCACCGACATCGACGGCACGGGCGCCGAAGACACGCTGGCGGACATCGCCGCGCAGGGTGCGCGATGCAGGCTTTTCGAATCCGACTTGGGCAAGGTCGACGACCATGCCGCCGTGGTGCAGCGCATCGTCGAATGGCACGGTCCCATCGCCTGCCTCGTCAACAACGCAGGCATCCCGGCGCCAAGCCGCGGCGACCTGCTCGACGTGACGCCGGCCGCCTTCGACCGGGTGCTCGACGTGAACCTGCGCGGCACCTTCTTCTTCACGCAGGCCGTGGCGCGCCACATGGTCGCCGTGAGCTCCCCGCATGAGCGCGCCATCGTCACGGTCTCCTCGGTCAGCGTCGAGATGGCCTCGATCGACCGTGGCGAGTACTGCGTTTCCAAGTCGGGCCTGGGCATGCTGACCAAGCTCTTCGCGCTTCGGCTCGCGCCGCTCGGCATCGGCGTGTTCGAGGTCCGTCCCGGGGTGATCCGCACGCCGATGACGGAGGGCGTGGCGGGCAAGTACGAACAGCGCATCGCCGACGGCCTCGTCCCCATGGGGCGCTGGGGCTATCCGGAGGACGTGGCACGCGCGGTGGCCGCGCTGGCCGGCGGGCAGCTGGGCTTCTCAACCGGCAGCGTCCTCCATGTGGACGGCGCCCTTTCCATTCCGACGCTATGAAAACCGAAGGCTACGACTACATCATCACAGGCGGCGGCTCCGCCGGCTGCGTACTGGCCAACCGCCTGAGCGCCGAGCCGTCGGCAAGGGTGCTGCTGCTGGAAGCGGGCGGCTCCGACCGCCACCCCTTCTTCCACATGCCGGCCGGCTTCGCGAAGATGACCAAGGGCATCGGCTCGTGGGGCTGGCATACCGTCGCGCAGAAGCACATGAAGGACCGCGTGCTGCGCTTCACGCAGGCGAAGGTCATCGGAGGGGGCTCGTCGATCAACGCGCAGCTCTACACGCGCGGCGTCGCGGCGGACTACGACGAGTGGGTGAGCGAGGAAGGCGCCGCCGGCTGGTCGTATCGCGACGTGCTGCCGTACTTCAAGCGCTCGGAAAACAACCAGCGCTTCGCCAACGAGTTCCACTCCTACGGCGGACCGCTGGGCGTGTCCAACCCGATCAGCCCGTTGCCGATCTGCGAAGCCTTCTTCCAGGCCGGCCAGGAACTCGGCATTCCGTTCAATCCGGATTTCAATGGCGCGAGCCAGGGCGGTCTCGGCTATTACCAGCTGACGCAGCTGAACGCCCGTCGTTCATCGACGTCGACCGGCTTCCTCGGCAAGGAAGTCCGCGCCCGCCCCAACCTGACCGTGATGATGCAGACGCGTGCCCTTCGCGTCGTGGTGGAGAACGGTCGGGCCGTCGGGGTGGAGGTCGTCAGCGGCAGCGGTGCGAGCCCGCGCGTGATACGCGCCGATCGCGAAGTGATCGTCTCCTCGGGCGCCATCGGATCGCCCAAGCTGCTGATGCAGTCCGGCATCGGTCCAGCGGGGCATCTGGGCTCGGTCGGCGTGCCGGTGATCCACGACCTGCCCGGCGTGGGCGGCAACCTGCAAGACCACCTGGACCTGTTCGTCATCGCCGAGTGCACGGGCGACCACACCTATGACAAGTACAACAAGCCGCAGCATGCCGCGCTGGCGGGCTTGCAGTACCTGCTTCTGAAGACGGGCCCGGTGGCGTCCAGCCTCTTCGAGACGGGCGGCTTCTGGTTTGCCGATCCGAAGGAAAACGCCCGCTCGCCGGACATCCAGTTCCACCTCGGTCTGGGCTCCGGCATCGAAGCGGGCATGGCCAAGCTGAACAATGCCGGCGTCACGCTGAACACGGCTTACCTGCGGCCCCGTTCGCGCGGCACGGTGCGACTCGCGAGCAAGGATCCTGCGGCAGCGCCGCTGCTCGACCCCAACTACTGGTCGGATCCGTACGACCGCGAGATGTCGATCAAGGGCCTTCGGCTGGCGCGCGACATCATGCGGCAGCAGGCCATGCGCCGCTACGTGCAGACGGAGGTCCTGCCGGGCTCGCGCCTCGAGACCGACCAGGAACTCTTCGACTACGCCTGCGCCAACGCCAAGACCGACCACCACCCGGTCGGCACCTGCCGCATGGGGCCCGCGAGCCATCCAGACAGTGTCGTCACGCCGGACCTGCGCCTCGTCGGCATGCAGGGACTGCGCGTGGTCGATGCCTCCGTCATGCCGCGGGTTCCGTCGTGCAACACCAACGCGCCAACCATCATGGTCGCCGAGAAGGCAGCCGACCACATCCTCGGGCGGATCGCCTGAGTTCACATCCACATCCAGAGACTCATCATGCAGATCACCCTTCCCCAAGTCGATGGCACGCTGATGCCCTACGCGCTCAAGGCCCGCCCGATCGTGCCGACAGGCAAGCTGGCGCCCTTCAACCGCACCGTGTTCGCCGCCGCGCATGTCGTGGTGAATCCCCTGGGGACCGTCGACCCATGGGACGCTTCGCCGGCCATCGACTGGGAGCGCACGCTGGCCTTTCGCGAGCATCTCTGGTCGCTCGGCTTCAAGATTGCCGAGGCGATGGACACCGCGCAGCGCGGCATGGGCGTGGACTGGCCGGTTGCGCGCGAACTGATCCAGCGCAGCCTGCGCCACGCGAAGACCATCCCCGGTGCAGACCTCGCTTGCGGCGTCGGCACGGACCAACTGTTGCCAGGCCCGGATGTGACGCTTGCACAGGTCGAAGCGGCTTATCGCGAACAACTGGAAGTCGTCGAAGCCGAAGGCGGCCGCGCGATCCTGATGGCCAGCCGCGCCCTCGTGCGCTGCGCCGGCAGTGCCGATGACTACCTCGCGCTCTACGGCCGGCTGCTCAGGGACGCGTCGAAGCCGGTCGTGCTGCACTGGCTCGGAGAGATGTTCGATCCCGCCTTGCGCGGCTACTGGGGCTCGACCGACTTGCCGACCGCACTCGACACGGTCGCGCAACTCGTGCGCGACAACGCCTCGCACGTGGAAGGCATCAAGGTCTCCCTGCTCGACGCCAAATGGGAACTCGACCTGCGTCGGCGCCTGCCGGCCGGCGTGAAGATGTACACCGGCGACGACTTCAACTATGCCGAGTTGATGGCCGGTGACGAGCAGGGTCACTCGCACGGGCTGCTGGGCATCTTCGACCCCATCGCGCCGGTGGCTGCCGTCGCGCTCGGCGAGCTGGCCGCCGGCCGCACCGAACGCTTTCGAGAACTGCTCGATCCCACCGTGACCCTGTCGCGCGAGATCTTCCGCGCACCGACGCGCCACTACAAGGCCGGCGTTGTCTTCCTCGCGTGGCTGAACGGCCACCAGGACCACTTCTCGATGGCCGGCGGCCTCCAGTCGGCGCGCGGCGCGGCGCACTTCGCCAAGCTGTTCGAGCTGGCGGACGGCTGCGGCGTGCTGACCGATCCGGAGCTTGCGATGCTGCGCATGGAACGCTACCTGTCCGTGGCTTGCGGCATCCGGAAATGAGGTCGCGATGACGACGACATTTCCGCACGCCGTGCCCGAGGGTCGATACATGGACATCGAACGGGACCTGGAACGCATGGCCCTGCAGGAGCAGCGCCTGTGCCTGCCCCATTTCGACCATGCGACAGCCTGGGACCTCGGAACGCGAATCAGGGCGCGTGGCGAGACGATGGGCATGGCGCTGACCATCGAGATCCGACTGGCACGAGAAACGGTCTTCCTGTTCGCGATGCCGGGCACCGCGCCCGCCAACGCGGACTGGGCCCGGCGCAAGCGCAACACGGTCGAACTACTGCAACAGAGTTCCTATGCCGTCGGCAAGTCGCTAGAGCGTGATGGCACGTCACTGGAACAGAAGATGGGACTGCCCCTGCGCGACTACGCCGTTCACGGTGGCGCATTTCCGATCCGCGTGGCACACGTCGGCTGCGTGGGCTGTGTCACCGTCTCCGGCGCGCCGGATCGTGAGGACCATGCGCTGGTCGTGGCCGTGCTGGCCGGGATGTGCCTGATGGACTTGGCGGAAATCGCATTGGATTGAGGGCGGCGCGGAGCTTTCGACATATCGATGTATCTCGCCGATGGACAGGCGCCAGGGCCTGCGCGCACTACGACGTTGCAATCAAGCGCAGAACAAGGCGGAGCGCCGCAGACAGTGCTGTAGCACGGCAAGGCGATCCAACGCAGTCATGCGTTTGATTGCGAAGTCGCATGAGGCGTTCAGCACCGCGTGCCAGGACACTTGCACGGGGCGGCGTCCGTTGCGGGAACGTCGAGCGTCGCGACCGTCCCGCCTTGCCGGACCATCCTCCATCGGCGCAACGCCTCGAAGCCGCGACACACCCCGCTCGCGACGAGGCCGGTCACCGCGAGCATTGCCACCGTGTGAACACCGACGGCCGCGAACGCGAGCAGCAAGGCGTTTGACGTGCCGCCTTGCCGGGCCGCAGGGTCGCCCATGCACAGCGGCGCCAGCGCCGGCACCAGCATCAAGCCGGCGCCGTGCGCGGTGGACATCATGAAAGACCAAAGCGCCAGCCCGGCATGCCCCGCCGGCTTGCGCGCCAGCCGGGGTGCACGGCCCGACAGGTGCAAGGCCGCAGCCACCACCATCAGCCCACCCGCCACGACTTGCAGCACCGTCCGGTCCATCGACATGCCGAACGCGACCGCTGCAGCCACGAGCGCCACCGAGGCAGCGTGCCCCGCGGCGATCGGCAGCAAGGCACGCAGCGCCTGCGCCCGGTCGCGCGAACGCAGGGCAAATCCGGCAGCCAGCATCCACCCGCTGGCCGGGTTCAGCCCATGGAAGGCGCCGAGTCCCGCGACCGCCAGCCAGGGCCAAAGACTCGCCAGGATGTCCATTTCCTTGACTTCATCACACGGCACTGCGCCTCAAGCCCCTGCATGGCAGCATGCGCCGCCTGAGGGCGCCGGCTGCGCGATCGGCGCCGGGTCGTAGCGGTCGTGATGGCGCACCCAATCCATTCGGATACGCCAGGTTGTGCTCGTCGCGGCCCTTGGGCGTCAGGTCGAGCATGTCGTAGGTGCCCATCATCACCTCGACACCGCGGCCATAGGTCGAGTAGGTGTGGAACACCTCGCCCGCCTCGTCCTTGAAGAACACGCTGACGCCGGGCAGTTCCTCGCGCATGAAGGGGCGCTTGCCGAAGTTGTAGTCGACCTCGCCCCGGGCCTTTTCCTCCGGCGTGAAGCTGACGCCGAAGTCGAAGTTGAAGTCGCTGCCATGCGAGGACACCCACTTGAACCCCCAGCCCATGCGCGCCCGAAAGCGCTCGATCTCATCCAGCGGCGCGCGCGAGATGACGAGCATCGTCACGTCGCGATGTTCGAGGTGGATCTGCATGCCGCCGATGTGGTCGGCCATGTACGAGCAGCTCTGGCAGCCTTGCGCCCAGCCCGGGCCGAGCATGAAGTGCTGCACCAGCAACTGGCTGCGGCCTTCGAACAGATCGGCGAGGCGGCGCGGGCCGTCGGGCGTGTCGAAGACGTAGTCCTTGTTGATGCGCGTCCACGGCAGCGCGCGGCGTGCGCGGGCGATGTCGTCGCGCAGGCGCGTGAGTTCCTTCTCGCGATCGAGCAGCGCCTTGCGTTCGGCAAGCCAGCGCTCGCGCGAGACGACGGGATGGTTCGGTGTGCGGGCTTCGGCGGTGCTTGTGTTCATGGTTTGCTCCTTGGCGTGGTGAGCCGTTGCGGTTGTTGCCAATGCGCTTGGCCAGGGCGCGACCCAGCCGGCCGATGGCGGGCCCGCGCGTGCTTCGATCGGAAGACCGGATGGGAACGTCAGGAAGGCGTCGTTGCCTTGCCTGCAGGGCTGCGCGATGCGCTGGTGGGGCGGCGCACGGCGCGGACCTTTCCGCTCGATCCGCCACCGCAATAGAAGAGGTCCGCCCCATCGGATTCGAGTCCGCTGATGCCGATGCCCGGCGGCATCTCCAGCCGCTCGATCACCGTGCCGCTGTGCGGGTCGATGCGGCGAATCTCGCTCGCGTCACCCTCCCACGTGGCGTGCCACAACTCGCCGTCGACCCAGGTCACGCCGGTGACGAACCGGTTGGACTCGATGGTGCGGATGACCGCACCGGTCTGCGGATCGATCTGGTGGATCTTGCGGTCGCGGTACTGGCCGACCCACAGGCTGCCCTCGGCCCAGGTGAGGCCCGAGTCGAGGCCGTGGCCCGGCGCCGGGATCGTGGCCAGCACCTCGCCGGTGACCGGATCGATCTTGTCGATGCGCTGCTCGGCGATCTGGTAGAGGTGCGTGCCGTCATAGGCGGTGCCGGCGTCGCAGACGCGGTCGAGCGTGCGCGTGGTCTGGCCGCTGTCGGCGTCGAAGGCGATCAGCCGCTCGCCCGTGGCGGCCCAGACGCGCTGGCCGTCATGGGTCACGCCGGCGATCTTCTCGGCGCCGTCGAAGGGGCCGTATTCGCGCACGATCTCGGCTGCATGGGCCGTGGGTTCGGGCTGGCCGTTGCCGGGCTGGCTTTTGCCGGTCTTGCTGCTTGCCATCGCTGACTCCTTGTCGCGCCTGGAGCGGCGCCATGGAGCGAACTCTATTCAATCGGCAGCGCAGCGGGGAGTAACAAGATCGTCGTGAATCCGGCGAGCGGCCGGCACTCGCCGCCCCGCGTGCACGCGCCGGGGTCTAGAACGCGTGCCGGATCCCGAAGTCGTAGCCGTAGGAGCCGTGCGGTTGCATCCCGCCGGTCGTCACATACGCGGGCTGCGGGAAGATGGCAGGAACACTCAGCACCAGCGGCGTGACGCCCATCACGGCCGGGTTGTTGTGACCGTCGTCGATATTGATGCGCGCCACCGATGCGTACAGCGCAGTACGCTTCGACAGGTTGTGCACATAGCCCAGCGCCAGCTTCCTCACCGATGCGTCGCTGTCCGGCAAGCCGTTGCCGTTGTTGAAGTTCACCCGCGCAATCGACACACGGACAAGGCCAGGTCCCACCGGCACGGTCACGCCGGTCATGAGGCCGTCGTAGCGGTCCGTCGCTGCCGGCGTGGTCGCGTTGACGGCATCACGGACATCGGACACGCGCGACCATTCGCCGAAGACCTTCACGATCCCGAAGTCATAGGAGGCACCGACGTTCAGGGTCTTGATCTTTTCGCCACCCGGCGTGGTGCTGGCCAGTGTGCTCTCGCCGTAGCCCACGGCGACGTCGGCGCCACCGTTGGCCCAGCCGAAGCGTCCCCCCGCGTAGCGGCCCCGCCTGGACGGACTGCCAGGCACGTTGCTCGAATCCACGTTCTCGTGGAATGCGTATTGCGCCTGGCCGTAGAAGCCCGCAAGGCCCGCCGGCAGGAAGTACCCGATGGCGTTGCTGGTGCGCAGGTAGCTGTCGGTGCCCGCGGACAGCCCGCCGTTCAACAGGCCGCCCGTCGCCAGCGCGCGCGTGGCCGCCAGGTTGCTGTTGACCACCGCGATCAGGTTGGTGCCGACGCCGTTGACGCCGAAGGGATCGAACACGCCATCGTTCCAGAAGGACGCGGTGTAGTCGCGGCCGAGCCGGACTTCGCCGAAGGGGCCGGTCAGGCTGACGGTGGAGCGACGACCGAAGTTCGCGGCGCCGCCGCCCACGTCGTTGGCCAACGGTGCCTCCAGCCAGAAGCTTGCCGACAGCCCACCGCCCAGATCCTCCGTGCCGCGAAAGCCGAGCCTGCTGGAGTTGTAGCCCGAGGGCGACAGCACGGTCTGTGACTGGGTGACCTCCCGCGGCGGCGTGAATCCATAGGACCGACTCGTGGTGCTGTAGTAGCTGACAGCCGCGTCGACGACGCCGAACACGGTCACGGACGATTGCGCAGCGGCAGTGCCCGCTGACGCCAGCGCACAAAGCGCCAGCAGGTGCTTGTTCATGGTGATTCCCATGCGATCAGGGAACGAGGATGGTCGAGCCGGAGGTCTGGCGTGCCTCGAGCGCGCGATGGGCTTCGGCCGCATCCTCGAGCTGGAACACCTGCTTCGGCTCGCTGACGATGCGCCCGGCCAGTACATGGTCGAACAGCTCGCGGGCCATGTCGAGCATGTGGGCGCGCGGCTGGATGTAATGCATCATCGACGGCCGCGTGACCCACAGCGAACCGCGGCCCGCCAGCATCGAGGTGTCGATCACGACGGGCCCCGAGGAGGTGCCATTGCTGACCAGCGAGCCGCGCGGCTGGAGGCAATCCAGCGACGCCGTCAGCGTGTCCTTGCCGACCGAGTCGTAGACCACCGGCACACCCTTGCCATCGGTGATCTCCTTGACGCGCTCGACGATGTTCTCGCGCGAGGTCACGATGGTGTGGGCGCAGCCGTTGGCCTTGGCAAGCTCGGCCTTCTCGTCGGTGCTGACGGTGCCGATCATGGTCACGCCCATGGCCCGCGCCCACTGGCAGGCGATCAGGCCCACGCCGCCGGCGGCTGCGTGATAGAGGATGGTTTCCCCACCCTGCAGCGGGAACACCTGGCGGAACAGGTACTGCGCCGTCATGCCCTTCATCATCAGCGTGGCGGCCGTGCGGTCCGACACGCCATCGGGCAGCGGGATCAGCACTTCGGCCGGCATCACCCGCGCCTGCGCATACGCGCCCTGCGGCCCGATCAGGTAGCCCACGCGGTCGCCGGCCTTGATGTCCGTCACGCCGGGACCCACCGCCTCCACCACGCCCACCGCGTCGGAGCCGATGCCGTTGGGCAGCGCGAGCGGATAGCGGCCGGTGCGGAAATAGACGTCGATGAAGTTCAGCGCGATGAAGCTGTGCCGCACACGCGCCTGGCCGGGACCGGGGTCGCCGACCTCGACGTCCTCGAACTTCAGGACCTCCGGGGTGCCTGTCTCATAGAGGCGGATCGCCTTGACCATGTCGTGTCTCCTGTCTGGTATTTGATTGGCATGCCGCTCAGGCGGCCTTGCGCAGGAAGCCCTGATGGCTACCCTTGCGATGGGGTGCGAAGCCGTTGGCGGCCAGGGGAGGCGCCTGCCGGACGCGTTCGCAGTGCGATCACGCGCCGCTGCCCGCCTTCACTCCGGACTGATCTTGAGTTGCAGCTTCTCGATGATGGCCTGGTTGTGTTCCATGGTCGTGGCCAGCACCTGCTTGAGCTGCGCGGGCGAGGAGTCGTGCGGCAGGTCCAGGCTCTGCAAGGCGAGCGCCTGGCGGTACTTCGGCGTGGCGACGATCTTCTTCACTTCGGCCTGGATCCGGTCGACAAGCGGCTGGGGCGTGCTGCTCAGGAGGAAGACGCCGACGCTCGCATGCGGCATGACGAAATCAGGCAGCCCGGCCTCGGCGAAGGTCGGCACGTCCGGCAGGTACTGCGAGCGCGTCGAGGAAGCGATGGCAATGGCCTTGAGCTTGCCGGCCTTGATGAACGGGACGACGTTGCTGACCACCTCGAAAGTGAGCTGGACCTGATTGCCCATCAGGTCGACGATGGCAGGCGCCGAGCCCTTGTACGGCACCACCAGCATCTCGTTGCCGCTCTTCTCCCTGAGCATTTCGCCGAGGAGGTTGGAGCGCGTGCCAACGCTCAGGTTGGCCACGCTCACGGCACGCGGATGGCGCTTGGTGTACTCGAGCAGTTCCTTCATGTTGTTCGGAGGAAAGCTCGCGTTCGCCACCAGCACATGCAGCATGGCGCCCCCTTCCGCCACATAGGTGAAGGTCTTCTGCGGGTCGTACGGCGTCTTCACCGTGAGCGGGATGTCGGACAGCACGCTCGACGGCCCGACCATCCAGGTGTAGCCGTCGGCCGGCGAAGCCATCACCGCGCGCTCGGCGACGATGGCCGAGCCGCCCGGCTTGTTGTCCACCAGCACGGTGACACCCAGGCTGATGCGCAGTTGCTCCGAGAGCAGCCTGGCAACGGCGTCCGAGATACCGCCCGCTGGCGCCGGGACGACCAGGCGGATGGGCTTGTCGGGCCATTGCTGCTCCGCTTGCGCAGGCGACAGGGCCGCCAGCCATGACAGCGCAAAGGGCGCGAGGAATCTCAGCTTCAACAGATCAGCAAACATGGCATTCACCTTGGGGTACGGACACTTGGACGACGAGAAATGAAATTGCAGGCATCGGGCGCCCTTGAGCACCCGACGCGTTGTGCCTGCTATGCGGTGGCGTAGTGCGTGAAGCCGCGCTGGCCCGGCTTGCGCGAGGGAGCAAAGCCGTTCTTCGCCAGCGTCTCCTCGACGCTGTTGTAGAACACGCCGATCTTGTAGATGCGGTGCGCGTCTTCGCCAGTCGCGATCTCCCGGTGGTATTCCCGGGAGACGCGCACCATCTTCTCGACCTGCTGGACCGAGGTGATGCGCTCGCCCAGCTTGTCGTTCAGCGTGTCCTCGATGCCGCAGCGCACATGCAAGCCCAGGAGGATGCCCATGCCGGTCAATGGCCAGGTGTTGCGTGCCGTGCCCTCGATGGTGAGCACCGCGCCGTCCGGCACATGGTTGATGAAGTTCAGCATGCTGTTCGGATTGGGGCCGTCGAAGCCACCCTGCAGCGACACCCAGTTCAACACCAGCGGCCCCATGTACTTGCCGCGACGGATCATGCGCCCCAGCGTCTCGAACTGCGCCAGGTGACCGAGCTGGAAGTGCGGCTGGATGCCGTTGGCCACCAGGCGCTTCATGTGCTCCTCGACGAAGGTCGGGCCGGCCGGAACGACCATCTCGCGGTAGGCGCTGTTCTCCAGGTCCTCCCACGAGGTGCCCGCCACATCGGAAGGCACCTTGTTCTCCGCCGTGTTCATCTGGCTGGTGTTGACGGCGAGCGTGACCTGGTCGGGCCGCGGATTCAACTCGGCCAGCGCATGGCGTACATCGTCCGAGAGCCACTTGGCGCTCTCGCCTTCGTTCTCCGGTGCAAACGAGATGGAGCCACCTACCTGCAGCACCATTTTCGGCACGGCGGTGCGCAGGCGGTCGAGCATCTCGTTGAACATCGACAGGCGCTTCGAGCCCGTGCCATCGGCTTCGCGCACATGCACGTGAAGCACGGTGGCGCCGGCGTTGTAGACGTCGACCGCCTTCTGGATCTGGTCAGCGAACTTCACCGGCACATCGGTGGAGTCACCGGGCAGCCATTGGGGGCCGTAGGGCGCGGACTGGATGACCAGCGGTTCCTGGTTTTCCGGCAGGAGGGAGTCGTCGAGGAAGTGCATGTTTATCTCCTTGTGATGGGTGGGTGTCGGGTGTCTGAAGGGACAGTGAATGGTCTGGCTTTGCATCGCTTGTCGCTTGACATTGCATGCCTCTCACTTTGCAAATCGCGACAGCTATCGCAGCCGCGTTTCCAACTGGCCGATCAATGCCTCGGCCTGCGGCCAGGGACCGAAACCCGAAGCCGGGTTGAGGTGGCCTGCGGCGCCGACACTGACCAGTTCGCTGCCCCAGTCCTTCGCCATGCGGGTCACGCTGTCGAAGCTGGCGAGCGGGTCGTTGGTGCTGGCCGCCACGATGCTGGAGAAGGGCAACGCGCGGCGCGGAACCGGCAACCAGCCATTCGATTGCAGTGCATCGAGGGTCGGATAACCCGCGGGCAAAGGCGAATCGAAATCCGGCGGTGCCGCGAGCAGAGCGCCCTCGAGCTTTCTGGCGTGGATCTGTGCCCAGTGAACCAGCATGACCACGCCGGCGCTGTGGGCCACGGCGACGATGGGGCCGTCGATGGATTCGACGGTCCGCTGGATGGCCGCCACACGCGCGGCGCGGCTCAGCTTGTCGGCCTCCAGCGGGGGCACGCAGACGACCTTGCGCACCGAAGACAGCTTGCGTTGCAGGTGCGTCTGCCAATGTTCTTCGACATGGTCGCGAAGGCCGGGCACGATGAGGAGAGTGGGTTGTGTTGAGGCGTTCATTGCAGGTTTCGTGGACAAAAGGCTGCCGCGGCCGGCATCGCGGGCCGACCCGAGGTCGATGAAGAGATGAAGAAAACCATGCGGCGCAGGCGCCCGTCACGGCCACTGCGCAAAGGCCGGTGCGCCGCCCCGCGCCATCAGTACGGCGCGTCCCCGACGATGGCGGTGCGTTCCATCTTGCGGTCGCAAGGCGGGTAGTCCATCACCGCGTAGTGCTGAGTCGATCGGTTGTCCCAGAAGGCCACGCTGTTCTTCTTCCACCGGAAGCGGACCTGGTATTCGGGGATGAGGGCCTGGCTGGCAAGGTAGTTGAGCAACTGGCTCGCGCCCGGCGACTTGTCGAGCCCGCAGCGCACGTTGGCCGGCGTGTTGAAGTTGGTGAAGTGCGTGGTGAAGCTGCCGTTGACGAACAGCACCTTCTCGCCCGTCTCGGGATGGGTGCGGACGACCGGGTGCTCGGCATCGGGGAACTGCGCCTTCAGCGCATGCCGCTTCTCGATCGGCATGGCGGCGCCGAAGCTGGCCTCGATGCTGTGGCGCGCGCGCAAGGGCGCGATCTTCGCCTTGATGTCCTCGGGCAGTTGCCGGTACGCCTCCACCATGTTGACCCACATCGTGTCGCCGCCCACCGGCGGGCATTCCACGCATCGCAGCACGCAGCCGAGCGGCGGCTTGTCGCGCCAGGTGGCATCGGTGTGCCAGGAGTTCTCGTGGCGATCCGGTGGACTGGCGGCGGTCTTGTAGATCTGGACCAGCCCGGGATGGTCGGGGTCGCTGCCCAGCACCGGATGGTCTTCCAGCTCACCGAAGCGGCGCGCAAACGCCACGTGCTGGGCGCGCGTGATGTCCTGGTCGCGGAAGAACACCACGCGGTGCCTGAGCAGCAATGCGCGGATCTCCGCCATCAACAGGTCGTCTTCCGCGGCCGCGCCCAGGTTCACGTTGCCGAGTTCGGCGCCGATCGTGCAGGTGAGTGGCTCGACGCGGATCGAGTTGCCGAGCGATGCCGCGCGGACCACTGCGGGCGCCTCGGCGAATGCTTGAATCATGTGTGTCTCCTCTTGTCCTAAGGGCTTGGGACGGTGAGGAAAGTGTGAGCCTGCCGGGGCCATTCCACTTGACAATCCATGACACGCACTTATCCTTCGGTGCCACTTTCCCAAGGTCCCATTCCATGACGCAGGTCCGCGCCGCGAGCCTCACCAACTACAGCGAGGTCGCCCGGGCCAGCGGGCTCGATCCGGTGCAGATGCTCCACGACGTTGGCCTCGACCCGAACGTGCTGCGCCAGCCGGATCTCCTGATCCCGGTCGAGCGGGTGACTGAACTTCTCCACATCTCCGCGAGCAAGTCGGGCAACGAGAGCTTCGGCCTGTGCATGGCCGAGTCGCGCCAGCTGTCCAACCTCGGTGCGGTGGGATTGCTGATCCGCGACCAGGCAAGCTTGCGCGATTCGCTGAACGTACTGATGCGCTACCAGACGCTGATTAACGGCGCGCTGTCTTTCATGCTCGAGGAGTCAGCCGGCCTGGTCGTGATCCGCGAAGACCTGAGCGCCGGCAAGGCGCAGCAGTCCACGCGCCAGCGAATCGAAATGGCGCTCGGCGTGACGCTGCGCCTGATGCGCGAAATCCTCGGTGAAGCGTGGCAGCCGCGCCGCGTCTGTTTCGAGCATGCCGCGCCGCGTGACCTGAGCGTGCATCACCGGCTGTTCGGCCATCGCGTCGAGTTCGACTACGAGTTCAATTGCATCGTCTGCACCAGGGCCGATCTCGATGCACGCAACGCGTCGGCCGATCCCGCCATGGTGCGCTACGCCCAGCAGCTGCTGGACGCGTCGCCGAAGACGGGCGGTGCGACAGTGCATGGCGACGTGCGCCGCACCATCCTCTTGCTGCTGCCCAGCGGGCGCTGCACCATCGAGCAGGTGTCGGATCATCTGGGCCTCGTGTGCCGCACGGTCCAACGCAGGCTGGACGAACACGGGCAGCCCTTCTCGTCGATGGTCAACGAGATCCGCAAGGAACTCGCCATGCGGCATGTCATGGAGGGCAATCGCCCGTTGACGGAGGTCGCGATGATGCTCGGCTTTTCCGCGCCAAGCGCCTTCTCGCGCTGGTACCTCGGGCAATACGGATGCAGTGCCAAGGAGAGCCGGGCGAAGCGCGATGCCAAGGGCCGTGCAGCGATGGCGCCATAGCCCTTGTCGCGCCTGGAGCGGCGCCATGGAGCGACGCTATTCAATCGGCAGCGCGGCGGGCAGTAGCAAGATCGTCGTGAATCCGGCAAGCGGTGGCGACAGCCAGCGGCGCGCCCGCGCCTGCCCGATCGCGCGCACCCTGCCCTGCGCCTCCAGTTCGGCCAGCGCACGCTGCACCGTGCGCTGGCTGGCCCCAAGCGCCAGCGCCAGCGCGGAGGTCGACCAGGCCGCACCGTCGGACAGCAGCGCCACCAACGCGCCCTGGTCGCCGTCGACGGGCGGCGCGAGCACAACGACTGCGCGTTCGTCGAGCGGCTGGAGCATGAAGCCCCGCGCCGTGGCGTCGATCCGCGCCATCGACTTGAGCAGCGCGCGCAGGCGGCCGATCTCGACCCGCAGGCGTGCCCGGTGCGTCTCGTCGGGGCGGCGGGTGCGAAAGGCGTATTCGATCAAGGCTTCGCGGTCGGCGTCGCCGGGCCATGCCTCGGCAAGCGCACGCGCCAGCGCGAACAGCACGGGCCGGCGTGCCAGCGGCAACCACGCGTCGGCGGCATGCACCCGGTGGCGCAAGGCATCGACCACCAGCGCGCCGGAGTCGAGCAGTGCGGCCACCTCGTCG
>NZ_JAAVVD010000025.1:0-117149 GCF_018449755.1 Variovorax sp. dw_954
TCAGCTTGGCGAAAAGGAAACATCATGGCTACCAAGCAAAAAATCCGTATCCGCCTGAAGGCGTTTGATTACAAGCTGATCGACCAGTCGGCTGCCGAAATCGTTGACACCGCCAAGCGCACCGGCGCGATCGTCAAGGGCCCCGTGCCCCTGCCGACCCGCATGAAGCGCTTCGACATCCTGCGCTCGCCGCACGTCAACAAGACCTCGCGCGACCAGTTGGAAATCCGCACGCACCAGCGTCTGATGGACATCGTGGACCCGACCGACAAGACCGTAGACGCGCTGATGAAGCTCGACCTGCCGGCTGGCGTCGACGTCGAGATCAAGCTCCAGTAAGTCACGAGCAGTCACTTTGACTTACAAAACCCGCGGGCAGAAATGCCCGCGGGTTTTCGTTTTCAGGGCCGGCTTGTGGCATCCTCAGCCGGCTTGGGCGAAGCCCCGCGTTTTCTGCTGTTCATGGAGGCCCTGCTTGAGCTTGAGTAAATTTTTGGCGTTGCGCTGCCTGGCCATTCTCGTCGCCCTCGTGCTGACCGCCTGCGGTGGCGGAGGGGGCGGTGGCGGCGGCGGAGGAGGCTTCCTTCCAGTCACCGCCGCAACCAGCACAGTGAGCGGCACCGCCACCTACGACTACGTGCCCAACAACACCGGCGCGCTCGATTACGCCGCGACCGCTGCCAAGCCGATCCGCGGCTCGGTCGTCGAGGTGCTGAATTCATCTCAGACCGTGCTCGCCACCACGACCACCGATTCCAAGGGCGGCTACTCGGCCTCGGTTCCAGTCAACACCACCATCTTTGTTCGCGTCAAGGCGCAGATGCTGCAGACTGGCGGCAGCGGTGCGACATGGGATGTGAGCGTGCGCGACAACACGCATGCCAACGCGATCTACGTGATGGACTCGGCAACCTTCAGCTTGGGCGCGGTGGCCGCCACACAAAATCTCCATGCCGCCTCTGGATGGGGCGGCGCGTCCTACACCTCGACGCGCGCAGCGGCTCCGTTCGCCCTGCTCGACACCATCAACACGGCGATGCAAAAGGTGCTGTCCGTCGCCCCCAATTCAGTATTTCCGGCTCTCCAGGTCTTCTGGAGCGCCAACAACGTGCCTGTAGATGGCGATCCAGCCATCGGGCAGATCGGCACCACGGCCTTTTCCGATGCGACCAGTCCGCGCTCCATCTACGTTCTCGGCAAGGAAAATGTCGACACTGACGAATACGATGCTTCCGTCGTCGCGCACGAGTGGGGCCATTACTACCAGGCGGTCTTCAGTCGCGACGACTCGCCCGGCGGCGGTCATTCCGGCGGGGATCGCCTGGACCGCCGTGTCGCCTTCTCCGAGGGTTGGGGCGACGCTTGGTCCGGCATCGCGTTGGCCCGCAGCACCTACACCGACTCCAGCGGCAGTGCGCAAAGCGGCGCGACGCTGATCGATCTGAGCGTGGGCCCGGCCAGCAACCCGGGTTGGTACCGGGAGCCGTCGATTCAGGCGATCCTGTGGAACCTCAACCAAAGTATCGGCTTCCAACCCATCCACGCTGCCATGACCGGCGGGATGAAGACCAGCGTAGCCATGACATCCATTCATTCGTTCTCTGCGGCCTTCGGCGCGGCCTCGCCCGGCAACGTGTCCACTCTGAATGGGTTGCTGAGCGCCCAGAACATCAGCACGGCGGCCAACGATCCGTTTGGCGCCCAGGAGGCCAATGGCGGCGGGACGCCGGCCGTCACGACAGTCTTTCCCATGTACATCCCCGCCAACCTCGGTGGCTCGACACAGGCCTGCGTCTCCACCGCGGCCGGCTTCGTCAACAAGCTCGGCAGCTATGCCTACCTGCGCGTGAGCCTCCCCGCGGCAGGCAGCCATGTGATCACGGTGAAGGGGCCCAACGGTTCCGACCCGGATTTCGAAGTGGATAGCGCAGGCCTGTTGGCCGTGAGCGACGTGGTCGCGCCGACCGAATCGGCCACCGTGGCCATGCGTGCGGGCGACAACATCATCGTGGTCAATGATTTCAATGACTACCTGGAACCGACGCAGGTGACATGCTTTACCGTCACGATCAATTGAGGAACGCGGTGATGAAATCCTGCAGGTGGCCTGGCCCGACATTTCTCGCTCTCGCCTTGCTGGCGCCGGCCATCACGTTCGCCGATGTCCAGGCAAAGGCGGAGGAGGCGGGCACCACGGCAAAGCGGGCGTTGACCCGGGCGGCGGTGAAGAAGAGCGGCTCAGGCGTTGACGTCCAGTATTCCGTCGATGACTCGGTGAACGTCGGGCAAGGCGCGGCCGTCGTGATCCAATTCGGCAACATCAGCGACCCGGCTGGGGGCTCCGCTCGCTTCACCGCAGATGCCGGGCTCACGCTCGTGGGTGCCGATGAACTCCGCCTTCCGGCCGGCCAGACGACCACAGTCACCGTCCGTGCGACGCCGGCCAGCGAAGGCATCGCCTACATCAACGTCTTCACGACGCAAAACGGCATGAGCAGCGCGACTTCCATTCCGGTGCGGGTCGGCGGGGCCACGCCAAAGCTGCGCTCGGCCGGCGAGCTGCAGAAGCTGCCAGCAGGCGACGCGGTCATCTCCATGCCCGCACGCTGACCGCTACGCCGCGGCTCCATCGCCGCTTGCGTAGAAACCCGGAGCCGGGCTATAATCGCTGGCTCTGCCTTTCCTGCGTCCATCATGGGCGTTTGAACTGGCCGGGGTTTATCAACCTTCTCCCGTTACCGGGCTCCCGGGCTTTGCCCGAGGAAATCGGCAAAACGCTGTCGCCAATTGAAGTGGCAGTGGCGGAAGAAGACTTCCATTTTTGGAGAAAACATATGAGTCTGAGCAACTCCCTCGGGTTGCTGGGTCGCAAGGTGGGGATGATGCGTCTCTTCACCGATGATGGGGACGCAGTTCCTGTCACGGTGGTGGATGTGTCCAACAACCGCGTGACCCAGATCAAGTCGCAAGAGACTGACGGCTACGTTGCCCTGCAGGTGACGTTCGGTTCACGCAAAGCATCGCGCGTGACCAAGCCACAAGCCGGCCACCTCGCCAAGGCAGGTGTCGAAGCCGGTGAAATCATCCAGGAATTCCGCGTGACCGCCGATACGGCTGGTCAGCACAAGGCGGGTGGCGTCATTGCCGCAGCCAGCGTGTTCGCGGTTGGCCAGAAGGTGGACGTGCAGGGCACTTCCATCGGCAAGGGCTTCGCTGGCACCATCAAGCGTCACAACATGAGCTCGCAACGCGCGTCGCACGGTAACAGCCGTTCGCACAACGTTCCCGGCTCCATTGGTATGGCGCAGGATCCAGGCCGCGTGTTCCCGGGCAAGCGCATGACGGGCCACCTCGGCGACGTCACCGTGACGACCCAGAACCTCGATGTGTTCCGTATCGACGAAGCGCGTCAGCTGCTGTTGATCAAGGGCGCGATCCCGGGCTCCAAGGGTGGCTTCGTCACCGTGCGCCCGGCTGTCAAAGCCAAGCCGCAAGCTGCTGAAGGAGCGAAGTAATGGAACTCGAACTCCTGAACGAACAAGGCCAGGCCGCGTCGAAGTACGACGCCCCCGAGACCGTGTTCGGCCGTGCCTACAACGAAGACCTGGTCCACCAGATCGTCGTTGCATTCCAGGCCAACGCCCGCCAAGGCACGCGCGCCCAGAAGGACCGCGAGCAGGTCAAGCACTCGACCAAGAAGCCTTTCAAGCAAAAGGGAACGGGCCGCGCCCGTGCCGGTATGACGTCCTCGCCGCTGTGGCGCGGGGGTGGCCGGATTTTCCCGAACATGCCTGACGAAAACTTCTCGCAGAAGATCAACAAGAAGATGTACCGCGCCGGCATGGCGTCGATCTTCTCGCAGCTCGCTCGCGAAGGCCGTCTGGCCGTGGTCGATTCGATCAAGGTCGACTCGCCCAAGACCAAGCCGCTGGCCGCGAAGTTCAAGGCGATGAACCTTGAATCGGTGCTCGTGATCGCCGACGAAGTCGACGAGAACCTGTACCTCGCCTCGCGCAATCTGGTGAACGTGCTCGTCGTCGAGCCGCGTTACGCCGATCCGGTTTCGCTGGTGCATTACAAGAAGGTGCTGGTCACCAAGGCCGCCATCGACAAGCTCAAGGAGATGTTCGCATGAGCCGCATGAATCCTACGCCCACAGAACGCCAGTTCGACGAAGGCCGGCTGATGTCGGTGCTGGTCGCACCGATCGTGTCCGAAAAGGCCACGATGGTCGGCGAGAAGTCGAACGCGGTCACCTTCAAGGTGCTGCAGGACGCCACCAAGCCCGAGATCAAGGCCGCTGTTGAACTGATGTTCAAGGTCGAAGTCCAGGGCGTGTCGGTGCTCAACATCAAGGGCAAGACCAAGCGCTTCGGCAAGTCCATCGGTCGCCGCGACAACGTTCGCAAGGCCTATGTGACGCTGAAGGCCGGTCAAGAGCTCAACCTCGTCGGGGAAGGCGCTTAATCATGGCCGTCATCAAGATGAAACCCACTTCGCCGGGCCAACGCGGCGCGGTGAAGATCTCGCGGGATCACCTGTTCAAGGGTGCTCCCCACGCAGCCCTGCTGGAGCCGCAATTCCAGAAGGCTGGCCGTAACAACAACGGTCACATCACGACGCGTCACAAGGGCGGTGGTCACAAGCATCACTACCGTGTCGTCGACTTCGTGCGCAACAAGGACGGCATCCCGGCCAAGGTCGAACGCATCGAATACGACCCGAACCGTACCGCCCACATCGCGCTGGTCTGCTACGCCGACGGCGAGCGCCGCTACATCATCGCCCCGCGCGGTCTGGAAGCCGGTGCAACGCTGCTGAGCGGTTCGGAAGCCCCGATCCGCGCCGGCAACACGCTGCCGATCCGCAACATCCCGGTGGGTTCGACCATCCATTGCATCGAGCTGCAACCTGGCAAGGGCGCGCAGATCGCGCGTTCGGCTGGCACGTCGGCCACGCTGCTGGCACGCGAAGGCGTCTACGCCCAGGTGCGCATGCGCTCCGGCGAAGTCCGCCGCGTGCACGTCGAATGCCGCGCAACGATCGGTGAAGTCGCCAACGAAGAACACAGCCTGCGCCGCCTCGGCAAGGCCGGTGTGAAGCGTCACATGGGTATCCGCCCGACCGTTCGCGGCGTGGTGATGAACCCGGTGGACCACCCGCACGGTGGTGGTGAAGGCAAGACGGGTGAAGGCCGTCATCCGGTCGACCCGTGGGGCAACCTCACGAAGGGCTATCGGACCCGTAACAACAAGCGCACGCAAGTCTTCATCGTGTCGCGTCGCAAGAAGTAAGGGACAGCCTCATGACTCGCTCTCTCAAAAAGGGTCCGTTCGTCGACCACCACCTCGTGGCCAAGGCCGACAAGGCCGTGACGACCAAGGACAAGAAGCCGATCAAGACCTGGTCGCGTCGCTCGATGGTCCTACCCGAGTTCATCGGCCTGACCATTGCCGTTCACAACGGCAAGCAGCACGTGCCTGTCTACATCACCGATCAGATGGTCGGCCACAAGCTCGGCGAATTTGCGCTCACGCGTACGTTCAAGGGGCACCCCGCGGACAAAAAAGTCCAGAAGAAGTAAGGAACGACCATGTCTGAAACACGTGCAGTCCTCCGCGGCGTTCGCCTTTCGGTCGACAAGGGCCGTCTGGTCGCTGACCTGATCCGCGGCAAGAAGGTCGATCAAGCGCTCAACGTTCTGCAATTCACGCAGAAGAAGGCCGCTGTGATCATCAAGAAGGTGCTCGAGTCGGCCATCGCCAACGCCGAGCACAACGACGGTGCCGACATCGACGAACTGAAGGTCAAGACCATCTACGTCGAGCAAGGCGCAACGCTCAAGCGTTTCACCGCTCGGGCCAAGGGTCGCGGCAATTCCATCAGCAAGCCCACGTGCCATGTGTACGTGACGGTCGGCAACTAAAGAGCTGGAAGACTATGGGACAAAAAATCCACCCGACCGGCTTCCGCCTTGCGGTCACCCGCAACTGGTCCAGCCGCTGGTACGCCAACAACCGCGACTTCGCGGGCATGCTGGCCGAAGACATCAAGGTGCGCGAGTACCTGAAGAAGAAGCTCAAGAACGCATCGGTCTCCCGCGTGATGATCGAACGCCCCGCCAAGAACGCCCGCATCACGATCTACTCGGCACGTCCGGGCGTGGTGATCGGCAAGAAGGGCGAGGACATTGAGAACCTCAAGCGCGAACTCGGCAAGCAGCTGGGCGTGCCGGTGGCAGTGAACATCGAAGAAGTGCGCAAGCCTGAAATCGATGCGCAACTGATCGCCGACTCGATCACGCAGCAGCTCGAGAAGCGGATCATGTTCCGTCGCGCCATGAAGCGTGCGATGCAGAACGCGATGCGCCTGGGCGCACAAGGCATCAAGATCATGTCGTCGGGCCGCCTGAACGGCATCGAAATCGCACGTTGCGAGTGGTACCGCGAAGGTCGCGTGCCGCTTCACACGCTGCGCGCCGACATCGACTACGGCACCTCGGAAGCCAAGACCACGTACGGCGTCATCGGCGTCAAGGTCTGGGTCTACAAGGGCGACACGCTGGGTCGTAACGACCTGCCGGCCGTCGAAACGCCGCGTCCGGACGACGAGCGTCGTCCGCGTGGTCCGCGCCGCGATGGCCGCCCGGGTGGCGACCGTCCGGGCTCGGATCGTCGTGGTCCGGCTCGCCCCGGTGCCCGCGGCCCGATCGGTGGCAACACCGCACCGGCCGACGGCAGCGACAAGCCCGCCGAAGCGGGCGGTGCAGACTCGAAACCCGCCGTTAAGCGCGTCCGCAAAGCCGCGCCAGCTGCAGCAGCTGACGGTGCCAAGAGCGAGTAATCGCTCTTAGAACCAAGGAGTAAACAACATGCTGCAACCTGCACGCAGAAAGTTCCGCAAGGAACAAAAGGGCCGCAACACCGGCATCGCAACCCGGGGCAACTCGGTTGCCTTCGGTGACTTCGGCCTGAAATGCACCGACCGCGGCCGCCTGACGGCACGCCAGCTCGAAGCCGCACGTCGTGCGATTTCGCGCCACGTCAAGCGCGGTGGTCGTATCTGGATTCGTGTGTTCCCCGACAAGCCGATCTCCCACAAGCCCGCAGAAGTGCGGATGGGTAACGGCAAGGGCAACCCCGAGTATTACGTCGCTGAAATCCAGCCAGGCAAGATCGTGTTCGAGATCGTCGGCGTGCCCGAAGAACTCGCCCGCGAAGCGTTCCGCCTGGCTGCTGCCAAGCTGCCGCTGCGCACCACGTTCGTATCGCGCCAACTCGGCGCCTGAACGAGGAGAACATCACATGGCAACACGTAAGAAGGCCGACGCCAAGACGGCCAAGGTATCGAAGGCAGCAACGCTGCGCGACAAGGACGTCGCCGGCCTGCAGACCGAAATCAAGGAATTGCAAAAGGCCCATTTCGGCCTGCGCATGCAGAAAGCCACGCAACAGCTGTCGAACACCTCGACGCTGCGCGTCACGCGTCGCGACATCGCCCGCGCCAAGACCATTCTTGCCCAAAAGCAAGAAACCCAAGCCGCCAAGTAAGGAGTGAACATGACGGAAGCTAAAAGATCCCTCAAGCGCACCTTGATCGGCAAGGTGGTCAGCGACAAGCGTGAGAAGACCGTGACCGTTCTGGTCGAGCGTCGCGTGAAGCACGAGCTCTACGGCAAGATCGTTGCCAAGACGAGCAAGTACCACGCGCACGACGAAAAGGGCGAGTACAAGCTGGGCGACACCATCGAGATCACGGAAAGCAAGCCGATCTCGAAGACCAAGAACTGGGTTGTGACCCGCTTGGTTGAAAAGGCTGCTGCAGTCTGATCCCCAGTCCTGACGGACCCCTCGAAAACGGCCCACAATGTGGGCCGTTTTTGTTTTAACTCTGGAGCAATGTTCATGATCAAAGTTGGCGACACCCTTCCCGCGACCACGCTGATGGAGTATTCGGAAGTCGAAGGCGAAGGCTGCAGCATCGGCCCGAACGCGGTGGACGTGGCCAAGGCTTCGGCCGGCAAGACGATTGCGCTGTTCGCCTTGCCCGGTGCCTTCACGCCAACCTGCTCGGCCCAGCACGTGCCGGGCTACGTCAAGCACTTCGACGAGCTCAAGGCGGCCGGTGTCGACGAGATCTGGTGCGTGAGCGTGAACGATGCCTTCGTGATGGGCGCCTGGGCGCGCGACCAGAAGAGCGGCCGCAAGGTGCGCATGCTGGCGGACGGCAGCGCTGACTTCGCCAAGGCCACCGGCCTGACGCTTGACCTCACGAGCCGCGGCATGGGACTGCGCAGCAACCGCTATTCGATGCTGGTGAAGGACGGCAAGGTGGCTTCGTTGAACGTCGAGGCGCCCGGCAAGTTCGAGGTCAGCAACGCCGAGACCATCCTCGCCCAGGCCAAGGGCTGAATCAAAGCTCCGCCTTGAGGTAGTGCGCGCCCGGAATCGGGTTGTGATAGTAGGGCGGCACTTCCTCGAACCCCAGGTCCTCATACATGGCGCGGGCGAGTTCCATCTCGTCCAGGGTGTCGAGCAGCACGCAGGCATAGCCAGCGCTGCGGGCGGCATCGAGCGCCGCTTCGGCGAGCTGGCGGCCCAGCCCGAAGCCGCGGAAAGCCGGCCGGACATAGAGGCGCTTCATTTCGGCGGCGTTCGGCTCGTCCACCGTGTCGAGCGGGCGGAGCGCGCAGCAGCCGGCAACACAGGCGAGCCTGCCGTCGCTGCGGGTAAGCAAGGGTGCGCCGATGCCCGGCACGACATCCGCGGCATCGACCAGCGCGATCAGCAGTGCGCCGCGCGGCTCGGCGTATTCGCCCGGCAGCCCGGCCACTTCCTCTTCGAAATTCTGGAAGCCGAGGTCAAAGTCGAGCGAGGCAGCGTACTCACGAAAGATGGCGCGCGTGGCCTCCATCTCGTGCGGCTCATCGGGCATGAGCAGGATGATTTCAGGTGCGTCGGCCAGCGGAAGCGGGCGGGAGACGGAATGGCTCATGCGCGTAAGGAGGCGATCCAGGCCGCGAACGCCGCGCACAGCAGGAACAGTATCAGTGCGGTGAACCGGGTGGAGGTGGTGTCGCGGCTTTCCGCCACGCGCAGGCCGGCGAGCAGCTTGTCGCCGGAAATCATGGGTCTCACCAGCCGCTGGCGCTTCACCAGCACGTAGTACAGGACGGCCAGCACGTGCAGGCTGACCAGCGCGATGACGCCCCACTTGCCGAACTGCGTGTGCCATTGGGAGGCAAGGCTCACGGTTGCGTTGGACACGAAGCGCGTGAGCGGCCCGGATGCCGAGACCTCGTCGTCCGAGACGAGTCCAGTGCACACCTGCAAGATAAGCATCCCGAGCACCGCAAAAACCGACAGCGCGCCCAGCGGGGTGTGGCCGACCAGGTGGTCAGGGTGCGAGCGCCCGCGCAGGTAGCCGAGAACCCAGCGCGGCGAATAGACGAAGGACGCGAAGCGCGACCAGCGCCCGCCCACGAAGCCCCACAGCAATCGGAAGAGCAGCAACGCGAGCACGGTGTAGCCGAGCCGGAAATGCCACTCCATGATGCCGCTCATCCCGGTAATGAGCAGCCCGATCACCGCAGCGGCCAGCGCCCAGTGGAACAGGCGCGTCGGCAGGTCCCAGATCCGGGTCGGGCGCGCAAGCTCGTTCCCCAACGCGGCGCGGCGGGTGGTCGGCTCGAACGGAACACTCATCGGATAGGTGGCGGACTGCGGAAGGCGCAGATTAGCAAAGTCGGGGCACCCTGTCTTCGGGTTGTCGCTATGAGCGCTTTGTTGCGCCCTCCTCACACTGACATGCGGCGCGGCCTCAGCGCCCTTTTTTGGAGGACTCACACGATGAAAAGACTTGCCACGTTTGCGATTGCGGCCGTCTGCGCTGCGCTGTCAGTGCCGGCGGCGGCGCAGTTCTCCAAGCCGGAGGACGCCGTCAAGTACCGGCAGAGCGCAATGGCCCTGCAGGGCGCGCATTTCGGGCGCATCGCGGCGATGGCCAACGGCCGCGTTCCCTACGACAAGGCGGCGGTGATCGCCAACGCCGAACTGGTGGCGACGATCTCGCAACTGCCGTGGAGTGGCGCCTATGCGCCCGGCACGGAAGGCGGCAAGGCGAAGCCGGAAATCTGGAAGGACACAGCCAAGTTCAAGGAAACCAGCGACAAGCTGGTGGCGGAGACCGCCAAGCTGCTGACCGTCGCGAAGACCGGTGACCTCGACGCGCTGAAGGCGGCGGTCGCATCGACGGGCGACACCTGCAAGTCCTGCCACGACGCCTTCCGGTCGAAATGACTCGGCGGCGTCCAGCGTTCAAAAAAGTCGTGAAGGTCTCATAGAGGGGCGCCTGCCGGGAGACCGGTTCGCGCAGCGGAACCGCACTCTCGTGCGGTGACATCGAAGCTTCGGCGGAGGCTGACAACTGCGCAAAGCGCTCCGCATGCGGGAGCCAACACCGCAGACCGGAGATCGGCGTCCGCGCCGGAAAGATCACGCCTTTTCAGGCCTCGGCCAGCAGCTTCTCGATGAGTTGGTGCAGCTCGGCGAAATCGGGTTCGCCCACGTACTGCTTGACGATCTCGCCGCGCTTGTTGACCAGGTAGGTGGTCGGGGTGAGTTGCACATCGCCCCACGCCTTGGCCACCGCGCCGGTGTTGTCGATCGCCACCTTGAACGGCAGCTTGCGCGTTTCGGCGAAATTGACCACGTAGCTCGGCGGGTCGTAGCTCATGGCCACGGCCAGCGTGTCGTAGCCCTTGTCCTTGTACTTGTCGTAGGTGGCGATCACCTTGGGCATCTCGCCCACACAGGTGACGCAGCTCGTGGCCCAGAAGTTGACCAGCGTGACCTTGCCCTTGAGGTCGGCCGTGGTCCTCTGGCTGCCGTCGAGCAGGACGAACTTCGATGCCGGGGCGGCCGTGGCGCCCGAGTGCAGGTACACGCCAACGCCGGCTGCCAGGGCGATCGCGGTTGCGGCAACATAGAGGGCTTTTTTCATGGGTACCAAGGCAGATGAGGCGAAGCCATTTTAGTTCCGCAGGGATATTCCTGCCAGCCGCTGCCCTTGCGCTGCTGGCCGCATGCAGCCCGACCTTCAACTGGCGCGATGTCCCGATGGCGGATGGCGACCTGACCGCGCTGCTGCCCTGCAAGCCCGACCGCGCCGAGCGCACGATCCCGCTCGCCGCCACCACGGTCACCGTGCAGATGGCCGGCTGCGAGGCGGGCGACGCCACCTTTGCCGTGGCGACGGCGCGTGCGGGCAACGTGGCCGAGGCAGAAGCCTGGCTCGACGCCTGGCGCGCCAGCACGCGTGCGCAATGGCAGGCAGCCACCGGGGGGCAGATCCAGGAGTCTCCCGTGAGTGTGGTGCGTGCCGCGCCCAGGCCCGCGCCGTGGCAGATCGAGGCGCATGGTGCCGATGCCGCCGGCAAGCCGAACGAAGCCAGCGTGCGGTGGTTTGCCCAGTTCCAGCGCGATGGGGGCGTGGTGATCTTTCAGGCCACCGTGCTGGGCAGGCCGTCGGCGGCCGACGCCACGGGCACATTCTTTGATGGACTGCGGCTGCGTTAAGAGGATCTGAAAAAGTCCCCGCGGGCGCGCGCCTAGGCTCGGGATGCGATGCAAGGCGCGAACCGCAGCCATAGCCGGAGCTATGGCGAGGATTTGCAACGCCGCAGACCGCCTGAGCCGAGGATGCGCGGTCCACGGAGGACTAATTCAGAGCCTCCCTGGCTCACCAGGCGCATGCAGCGTGCCGGATTCGACACACTTGGTCGGTTCAAATGCACGATCGGTGTGTTTTGGGCACGGCCCGTGCTGTCTTACCGCGAAAGTTTCAAGGTGGCCCCGCATAATTGTTGACCACCCACCGTCCCCGCATGAACAGCATCTTCGTCATCGCGCATTCACCGCTGGCCCAGGCCCTGAGGCAGTGCGCGTTGCATGTCTTTCCGGATTGCGAACAAAGCATCGTGGCGCTCGATGTGCTGCCCAATGTTCCACCGGAGGAATCGCTGGCAAGCGCGCGCATCATGCTGGAGCAGCAGTACGACGCGCCGCGTTCGCAGGTGCTGGTGCTGACCGACGTGTTCGGCGCCACACCCTGCAACATCGCTCAGAAGCTCATCGACGGGACGCGCTCGCGGCTCGTGGCCGGCGTCAACCTGCCCATGCTGTTGCGCGCGGTCACCTACCGGCATGAACCGCTCGATGCGCTGGTGCAACGCGCCATCGCGGGCGGCAACGCCGGTGTCATGCAAGTGGCGGTGGCTGCACCCCAGAATCAGGCGAGAAGAAAACACAGTGATCAAGAAATCCGTGACCATCAGCAATAAGCTCGGGCTGCACGCCCGCGCTTCGGCCAAATTCACCAAATTGGCCGGCAGTTTCCCGTGCGAAGTCTTCATGGCGCGTGGCGACCGCCGGGTCAATGCCAAGAGCATCATGGGTGTCATGATGCTGGCTGCCGGAATGGGCATCACGGTGGAAATCGAAACCAGCGGGGAGCGCGAAGAAGAAGCGATGAACGCCCTCGTGGCATTGATGGACGACAAGTTCGGAGAAGGCGAATAACCTTGCCAGCACGCATTGCACCCTGTGTCATCGCCGGCCCCCGCGTGGGCGCGGCCGGCCTGGAGCGTCCCGGCGCCGGCATATGACCTTCGCGGTCCACGGTCTACCAGTCGCTCGCGGCATCGCGATAGGCAGGGCCGTGCTGGTGGTGTCGAGCCGGATCGACGTTGCCCACTACTTCATCAAGCCTGAAGAGGTCGAGACCGAGATCGGGCGACTGCGCACGGCGCGCAAGGCGGTGGCCGAGGAACTGGTCAAGCTGCAGGCCAACATCGCGCAGATGGGGCCGAAGGAAGCGCCGCACGAGCTTTCCGCCCTGCTCGAAGTGCACCAGATGCTGCTGCAGGACGAGGCGCTCAGCGATGGCGTCAAGCACTGGATCACCGACCGGCTCTACAACGCCGAATGGGCGCTGACGACGCAGCTGGAAATCATCGCGCGGCAGTTCGACGAAATGGAAGACGAGTACCTGCGCGAACGCAAGGCCGACCTCGAGCAGGTGGTGGAGCGCCTGCTGCATCGCATGAAGGGCACGGCCGCCGTGCTCGCGCCCACCCCGCCGCGGCGCAAGCGCTCGACCGGCAGCGACGACGGGGAGGACGATCCGACCGCCGGCGACGGCGTCGACGTGCCGCTGGTGCTGATCGCGCACGACCTGTCGCCGGCCGACATGCTTCAGTTCAAGAAGAGCGTGTTCGCCGGCTTCGTCACCGATGTCGGCGGGCGTACCTCGCACACCGCGATCGTGGCGCGCAGCATGGACATCCCGGCCGTGGTCGGCGCGCGCACCGCGAGCCAGCTGGTGCGGCAGGACGACTGGGTCATCATCGACGGCGATGCCGGCGTGGTGATCGTCGATCCGTCGCCGATCATCCTGGCCGAATACGGCTTCAAGCAGCGCCAGGGCGACCTGGAGCGCGGGCGGCTCTCGCGGCTGCGCCACAAGCCGGCCGTGACGCTGGACGGCGAGCGTGTCGACCTGCTGGCGAACATCGAGATGCCCGAGGACACGCTCGGCGCGGTGAAGGCCGGCGCCGTCGGCGTGGGGCTGTTCCGCAGCGAGTTCCTGTTCATGGGCCGCGAGACGCCGCGCCAGACCCGTCTTCCCGACGAGGAAGAGCAATACCAGGCCTACAAGCGCGCGGTCGAGGGCATGCAGGGCATGCCGGTCACGATCCGCACCATTGACGTGGGGGCCGACAAGCCGCTCGACGGCAAGTCCGCCAGCAAGCAGGAGCACCTGAACCCGGCGCTCGGACTGCGCGCGATCCGCTGGAGCCTGGCAGACCCGGCCATGTTCCTGACGCAGTTGCGCGCGATCCTGCGCGCAGCCTCGCACGGCGAGATCCATCTGCTCATTCCGATGCTCGCGCATGCCAGCGAGATCCGGCAGACGCTGGCGCTGATCGACTTCGCGCGTGCGGAGCTCGACAACCGCGGCGTGGTGCACGGCAGCGTGAAGCTGGGTGCGATGATCGAGATTCCGGCCGCGGCGCTCACGCTCAAGACCTTCCTGAAGTACTTCGACTTCCTGTCGATCGGCACCAACGACCTGATCCAGTACACGCTGGCCATCGACCGCACGGACGAGGCCGTGGCCCACCTCTACGACCCCGCGCATCCGGCGGTGCTGAAGCTGGTGGCCGACACCATTGCCGAATGCCGGCGCCAGGGCAAGGGCGTGAGCGTGTGCGGCGAAATGGCCGGCGACCCGCTGTTCACGCGACTGTTGCTGGGCCTGGGCCTGCGCAGTTTCTCGATGCATCCGTCGCAGATCCTGACCGTGAAGCAGGAGGTGCTGCGCGCCGACACCACCAAGCTGGTGCCGTGGGCGCAAGAGGTGCTGGAAGCCGACAGCCCGGCTGCGATGCTGGCGCGCTGAGCCCGCCCTCGAAGTCGCGGCGCCCGCTTGCCGCGTCGCAATAAAACGAAACACAGCGATACCGCGGCGAAAGGACTGCGCGGCGCCACGGCCGCACCATCAGGCTTCCTCATTCACACACACGGGAAGTCTCATGAAGCACTGGATCAAACGTTCTCTTTTCGGCCTCTTCGGCGGCGCACTGGTTGTCGGCAGCATCGCGGGTTGCGCGGCCCATCGTCACGGTTGGGGCGAAGGCGATTCGGCCGAGTTCCGGGCCAAGGTGGTCGAACGCGTCAGCAGCAAGCTCGAACTCGACAGCACCCAGAAGCAGAAGCTCAACGTACTGGCTGAAAAGCTGCATGCGCAACGCGTCGCAATGCGCGGCGCCGGCGACCCGCGGGCGCAGTTCAAGGCGCTGTTTGCCGGCGACAAGCTGGACCAGGCGGGTGCTGGCAAGCTGGTCGACGAGAAGACTGCGGCGTTGCGCGCGGGCAGCCCGGAAGTCATCGCCGCCGCGGCTGATTTCTTCGACGGCCTGAATCCGTCACAGCAGCAGAAGGTCCGCGAGTTCATGGACCGCGGCCGTCGCTGGGGCCATCGTGGCTGAGGCCGCAGGCTTTCGGGATTTGCCCGGCTGGGGCCGCGCCGGCCAGCGCGTTACGACGGTGGAACCGGTGCTGCCCGGCGCCGTGCGCGGCGGTGTTCGCGCACTGCTGCGCCTCGAGGGCGTCGTGCTGCTGGCCGGTGCACTCGTCGCCTACGACCAGGTCGGCGCCGGCTGGAGCGCTTTCGCGCTGTGGTTCCTTGTGCCGGACCTTTCGTTGCTCGGCTACCTGGCGGGTGCGCGTACGGGAGCCTTGCTCTACAACGCGGCGCATTCGTATGTCGGGCCGGCCGCCCTGAGCGGATTCGGCGCGCTCGCGGCGCAACCGGCGGTGCTGGCGCTGGGCCTGGTGTGGATGGCGCACATCGGGTTCGACCGCATGCTGGGCTATGGCCTCAAGTACGGCAGCGGCTTCGGCGCCACGCACCTGGGCCAAGTCGGTAAGCGCGATGCCTGGTGAGGATTGGAGTGGGGCGGCGACGCCGCTGCGCCGTCACAATCCCGCCATGCCGCGCATCCTCCTGATCGACGACGACGAGCACCTGGCCGCGCCGCTCGCCACCTACTTCGCGCGATTCGACTGCGCGCTCGACAGCGCGACGCGGCCGAGCGAAGGCCTGGCCAAGCTGCGCTCGATGCACTACGACGCCGCCATCCTCGACGTGATGCTGCCCGAGATGGACGGCTTCGCGCTGTGCCGCCAGATCCGCAGCGAAAGCGACATCCCGATCGTGATGCTCACCGCGCGCGGCGAGGTGATGGACCGCGTGGTCGGCCTCGAACTCGGCGCCGACGACTACCTGCCCAAGCCCTTCGAGCCGCGCGAACTGGTGGCGCGCGTGCAGACCATCCTGCGGCGGCAACGCGTGCGTACCGCCGGGACGGCGGCTGCGGCGCAGCGCCTTGTCTTCGACGGCCTGACGATCGACCTGGACCGGCGCGAAGTGCTGCGCCAGGGCGGGCAAGTCGAGCTCACCGGCACCGAGTTCGAGCTGCTGGCGTTGCTCGCCGCCGAGCCCGGCAAGGTGTTCAGCCGCGACGACATCCTCAACCGCCTTCGGGGTCACGAGGCCGACCTGTACACCCGCGCGGTCGACATCGTCGTGAGTCGGCTGCGCAAGAAGCTGGAACCGCTCGACTGCATCAAGACACTGCGCAACGCGGGCTACACGCTGGCGGTCGCGCGTGGCGAGGGCGCGTGAGGCGCGGCGCGCACGGCATGCATGGCGTGCACGGCGGCAGGCGGCGCTGGAGGCGCTCCGTGCGTGTGCGCCTCGTCATGTGGTTCCTGGTGCTGGCACTGTTGATGGCGGGCGTCTTCATCTTCGGCATGCAGAAGTCCTTCTCCGGCGGCTGGGCCGAGGCCGCGAGGCCGATGCTCACCGACTACGCCGACCGGCTCGTCGCGGAGATCGGCACGCCACCGGATGTGGCGCGCGCGCAGGCACTGGCGCAGCGGCTGCCGATCAGCATCCGCATCGTGGGCCCGACCGTGAACTGGGATTCGAACCCCGACCAGAGGGCCGGCCCCTGGCGGCACGAACGCGAGTTCTCCGAAGATCGATGGTTCGTGCGGCCCACCGCCGACGGCCATCGCATCGTGTTCGGTTGGGCGCCGCGCATCTGGCAGGGCGCGCCGCATGCCATCGGATGGTTCACGCTGGCCGCCTTGCTCCTGCTCGTCGTGCTTGTCTACGCGGCCGTGAGCCGATTGCTCCGGCCACTCATCGACATCCGCGAAGGCGCGGAGCGCTTCGGGCGCGGCGAATTCGCGCAGCCCATTCCCGTCCGGCGCCGTGACGATCTGGGCGACCTGGCGCAGCGCATCAACACCATGGCGCACGACATCCAGGGCATGCTCGACGCCAAGCGCGCACTGTTGCTGGCGCTGAGCCATGAACTGCGCTCGCCATTGACGCGCGCGCGGCTCAATGCCGAACTGCTGCCTGACACACCCGAGGGTGCCGCCGAACGCGACGCGCTGCTGCGCGACCTCAACGAGATGCGCGACCTGATCAGCGACCTGCTCGAAAGCGAGCGCCTGGCGAGCCCGCATGCGGCACTTCAGCGCGAGCCGGTCGACCTGGCGGCGCTCATTCGCGAGGTGGCAGCCGAGTTGCCGCATGGCGAGTCGGTCACGCTCGATCTGTCCGCCAACCTGCCGCCGCGTCCGCTCGACCGCACGCGGATGCGGCTGCTCGTGCGCAACCTGCTCGACAACGCCTTGCGCTACAGCGCCGGTGCGCCGCAGCCGCCGCGCGTCTCGCTGGAAGCGGAAGGCGCGGGCGTGCGGCTCGACGTGCGTGACTTCGGTCCCGGCGTCGACGACGCGCAGCTCGAACACCTGACCGAACCGTTCTATCGCACCGACAGCGCACGGCAGCGCGCCACCGGCGGCGTCGGCCTGGGCATGTACCTGTGTCGGCTGGTTGCCGAGGCGCACGGCGGCTCGCTGCAAGTGCGCAATGCGCATCCGGGCCTGGTCATTGCCGTGCGGCTTGCTTGACTCGCCGGCGCAACGCGGCGGCAGTTCGCGATCCGATGACCGTGCGGCGAGGGTCCTTCATGCTGCAATGGAGACGCCTTCACCGGACTTCGCGGCGCAGTGGGCGCTGCCATGCGCCGACCCTCGGTGGCCGGTCTGGCACTGGCCCTGCGGGGGAAGCCTCCGCGCTGATACTGGATTGAGCCCAGGCCCGGTCAATAGGCGTGCCAGAGGGCCGCGAAGAAGTGGCAGGCGCTGCCGGCGAGCACGAACAGGTGCCACACGAAGTGCGCGTAGCGCAACTTCGAATCGAGCAGGAACACGACTGCGCCTGCGGTGTATGCCAGCCCGCCCGCGACCAGCCACCCGAGTCCGGCCGGCGACATGCGCTCGTACAGCGGCACCGCCGCGATCAGGGCCATCCAGCCCATCGCCACATAGAGCCCGGTGGACCACAGCGGATGCTTCAGCCGGTCGAACAGCTTGGCGCCGACGCCGAGCACGGCCGCGCAGCTGACGGCGGCGAACAGCACCCAGCCCACCGGCCCGCGCAGCACGCCCAGCAGGAACGGCATGTAGCTGCCTGCGATGAAGAGATAGATGGCAGCGTGGTCGAGCCGGTTCAGCAGCACCTTGGCGCGGCCGGCCGGCAGTGCGTGGTACAGCGTCGAAACCAGGTACAGCACGATGGCCGTGCTTGCGAACAGCGATGCGCCGACGATGTTGGCCGCCTGGCCATTCACCGCGGCGTTGTAGACGAGGATGGGAAGCGACGCCGTGGCCAGCAGCAGGCCCAGGCCGTGGCTCGCCGCGTTGGCGATTTCCTCGCCGAGGGTCTGGATTCGGGGTGGCGTCAGCGTGCTCATCGGGCCATTGTGCACACGCCGGTTGTCGCGCGCGCTACGCCGCTTGGCTTACACCGCGGCTAGCATCCAACTCCATCACGCTATTCCCCAAGGAGACACCATGTCCGCCACCTCGCTCACCAACCACCAGGTCCGCCTGGCCAAGCGCCCCGAGACCACTGCCACGCGCGAGCACTGGAACTTCACGACCGAACCGGTCGGCGAGCCGGCCGAGGGCGACGTGCTCATCAAGACGCTGACGCTGTCGCTGGACCCCGCCATGCGCGGCTGGCTCAACGATGCGAAGAGCTACATCCCGCCGGTCGCCATCGGCGAAGTGATGCGTGCCGGCGGCATCGGCCGCGTGGTCGCGTCGAAGAACCCGGCGTTTGCTGTGGGCGACACGGTGTACGGCACGCTGGGCGTGCAGGAGTACATGGTCATCGAGCAGGACCAGATCAAGCGCAACGGCCTGGTGAAGATCGACCTGCGCGCCGGCACCATCGGCCAATGGCTCAACGTGCTCGGCATGCCCGGCATGACCGGCTACTTCGGCCTCATGGACGTGGGGCAGCCGAAGCCGGGCGAAACGGTCGTCATCTCCGGCGCGGCCGGCGCGGTCGGCCAGACCGTGGGCCAGCTGGCCAAGATCAAGGGCTGCCGCGTGGTCGGCATCGCGGGCGGCGCGGCCAAGTGCGACTGGGTGGTGAAGGAACTGGGCTTCGACGCCTGCATCGACTACAAGGCCGGCGAGGGCGCCGTGCGCGCGGGCCTGAAGGAACATTGCCCCAAGGGCGTCGACATCTACTTCGACAACGTCGGCGGCGAGATCCTGGACCAGGTGCTGGCCAAGCTGGCGCGCAAGGCCCGCGTCATCATCTGCGGTGCGATCAGCCAGTACAACAACGCCAACAGCATGCCGGCCGCCGGCCCGCGCAACTACCTGAGCCTGCTGGTGAACCGCGCACGCATGGAAGGCATCGTCGTGTTCGACTATGCGGATCGGTATCACATTGCCGTTGCCGAACTCGCCGGCTACCTGAAGGATGGCCGCATGAAGAGCAAGGAAGACACGGTGAAGGGCATCGACACCTTCCCCGAGGCGCTGAACAAGCTGTTCGCCGGCGAGAACTTCGGCAAGCTGGTGCTGGAAGTCGCCGCGGACTGACCGAATGACCAAGGCCGCCGACGCACCCTGGTACCTGCCGGTCGGCGACGAGGTGCAGGTGTTCGAGGCGGCCTGGCGCGCGCGCCTGCCGGTGCTGCTGAAGGGGCCGACCGGCTGCGGCAAGACGCGCTTCGTCGAGCACATGGCCTGGCGCCTGAGCGGGCAGCCGCTGGTCACGGTGGCCTGCCACGAAGACCTCACGGCCAACGACTTGGTCGGGCGCTACCTGCTCTCGGCCGACAGCACCGTCTGGATGGACGGCCCGCTGACACGCGCGGTGCGCACCGGCGCGATCTGCTATCTCGACGAAGTAGTCGAGGCGCGCAAGGACACCACCGTCGTGATCCATCCGCTCACCGATCACCGGCGCATGCTGCCGATCGAGAAGACCGGCGAACTGCTCGAGGCGCACCCCGACTTCCTGCTCGTCATTTCGTACAACCCCGGCTACCAGAGCAGCCTCAAGGACCTGAAGCCGTCGACGCGGCAGCGCTTCGTGAGCCTGGAGTTCAACTACCCGGCCGTCGATGTCGAGGCGACCATCGTCGCGCATGAAAGCGGTGTCGATGCGGCGATGGCGCATCGGCTCGCGACCATCGGCGACAAGGTGCGTGCGCTGCGTGAACACGGATTGACGGACGGCGTGAGCACGCGCCTGCTGGTCTACACCGGGCAACTGATCGCCGGCGGCATCGCGCCACGCCGCGCCTGCGACATCGCGATCACGCATGCGATCAGCGACGAGCCGGACGTGCAGCAGGCGGTCGCGGACATCGTCGACGTGCTGCTGCCATGAACGCCCCCGGCGCGGCGCACGCGGTTCGTTTCGAACAGGTGCACCGCGCGATGGCGCTGTTCGCGCAAGGGCTGGGCGGCAGGGCGAAGGCGGTCCAGCTGGAAGGCGAGGGCGCTGGCGACGCGCAGGCCATCCGCCTGCCTGCGGTGACGGACGACTTCGGCTCGCGGCGAGAGAACCATGGCGCTTGCCGCGTCGCCGTGCTGCGGCAGCTGGGCGATGCCGATGCCGCGCCCGAGTTCCATCGATGGCCGCGACCGACCCTCGCGCGACGGGTTTACCGCTGGCTCGAAAGGCTGCGCATCGACAGCGTGATCGGGCGTCGCTACCCGGGCGCAGTGGGCGATCTGCAGCGTGTTCGAGCGCATGCCTTGGCCCGCCGCGCGCCTGTGTGCGATGAAGCGCGACCGATGCATTCGGTGATCGACGGACTCGCGCGCTTCACGCTGGGCGCGGGACGCTCCGATTCCGTCGATTCCGTCGATCCCCTTGGTCTAGCTGATCCCGTTGGTCTAGTTGGTGCCGTTGATCCCACTGGTCGCACGCAGCCGCGGAGCAACCCCATGCTCGATCGCATCCTCGACCTCGCCGCCACGGTGCAGGCAGAAGCTGCCGATGCACGCCACAGCCTGCGCGTCACAGCTGCGATCTGCGCCGTGCTCGACGCCGCAGCGCGACCGAGGCGGGCGACGTCTTTCGTCGAGGCAACGGGCGAGGCGCCATACGATGGCCTGCGGGCAGGCCGCGTCGATGGCGATGCGCCGGACGGCGATAGCACCAACGGCGATGCCGGCGATGGCGGCTGGAGCGCCGCGCTGGCCTTCAACTTCGACGCGGCGGACGCCGACCCGCCCGCCAAAGCGCAGCGATCCGCCACGAGCGCCCCATCGTCACCCCCGCCAGCCGCCACGCACAGCTACTTCCATGACGAATGGGACCACACCGCGCGGCGCTACCTGCCCGACTGGTGCCAGGTCCGCGAGCGGCGCCTGCGCGGCGACAACATCCGCTTCCTGCACGACCTGCGCGAGCGACATGCCGTCTTGCGCGGCGAGGTGCGCCACCGGTTCGCGGCCATCCGTCCGGCCTTTCGCCAGCGCGTGCATCGAAGGCTCGACGGCGACGAGATCGACCTCGACGCTGCCATCGCGGAAGCCGTGGAGCGTCGCGCGGGCCGGCTCGCCGAGGGCCGCGTCTTCATCGCCGCGCAGCAACCGCGCCGTGACGTGTGCGCCGCCTTCCTGGTCGACATGAGCGGCTCTACCGGCTTCCTCGTACCGGACGCAATGGCGCAGGCCGCGAGCGAAGACGATGACGACGATGACTACCTCTACCAGGGCCGTGTCGCCATGCGCGCCGCGCAGCGCCCCGCGCGCCGCCGCGTGATCGACATCGCCGCCGATGCGCTGGGCCTCATGTGCGATGCGCTGCACGAGTTGGGCGACCGTCATGCGGTCTACGGATTCTCCGGGGAGGGGCGCCACAACGTCGCCTTCCACGTGGCCAAGGCCTTCGACGACCCGTGGTCCGCGCGTACGGCCGCGGCGCTCGCCGCGATGCAGCCGATGGGCGCCACGCGCACCGGCGCGGCCATCCGCCATGCCACGATGCGGCTGGCGCGCGAGCCCGCGGCCACGCGCGTACTCATCGTCGTGTCCGACGGCTATCCGCAGGACAGCGACTACGGCCCCGTGCGAGGCGATGCGGCCTACGGCATCCATGACACGGCACGTGCCTTGCGCGAGGCGGAGCAATCGGGCATCGACACCTTCTGCATCGCCATCGACCCGGCCGGCCACGACTACCTGCGCACCACGTGCGCGCCCGACCGCTACCTCGTCATCGACGATGTCAGCGCCTTGCCGGCGCAGCTCGGCAAGGTCTACCGCGCGCTCACGGTTCGCTGACGACGAAGCGCTCGCCGCCGAGCAGCCCGCTGGCCGCAGCCGCCTCGCGCCGCACCGCCTGGGCGATCACGCCGTCGACCGAAGGGTCGAAACCCCCCGTCGCGCCCAGGGCGGTAAGCACGGCGCAGACATGCCCGGCATGGTCGTACACCGGCGCGGCCACGGCGCTGATGCCGCGCTGGTAGGTGTCGCGCACCGTGGCGCAATGGTGATGTCGCAGTTCTTCGCACACCTGACCGATCGGGTCCTTGGCGTCGAGCTGCGCGCGCATCTCGGGGGAGGCCGCGGTCCATTCCTCCTGGGCCAGCGCCCGAACGCGCGAGCCGGCGAGCAGCCCGAGGAACACGCGCCCGGTGGCCGACCACAGCATCGACATCACCGAGCCGACGCGCACGTTCACCGTCACCGGCAGGCCGGGCTCCTCGAAGCGCACGATGGTCGGCCCCTTGTTGCCCATCACGGCCACGAAGCAGGTCACCTCCAGGCTCTCGCGCAGACGGATCAGCGAAGGCTCGGCCACGCGGATCGGGTCGGCCTGGCGCATCGCGGCCAGCCCGATCTGGATGGCTTCCGCACCCAGGTGGTAGTGCTGCGAGCCGGCGTCCTGCGCCACCAGGCCTTCTTCCATGAGGCTGGCCAGGTAGCGATGGACCTTGGCAGGGCTCTCCTCGATGTGCGCTGCCAATGCCGTCAGGCTGGCGCGACCACCGAGGCGCGCCAGTCCCTTCAGCACGGCCATGCCGGTCTCGGCGGATTGAACGCGCTGGCGGCGGTTGGGGGCGTTGGCGAGTGCAGGCATGAGGTGGAAGGGTAAACACCAAAACGCAATTACGCATTGCGTATCAAACTTACGCTATTCGTACATACCCCTCTCAAGCCGAGCCGTCTCGACTGGATCCCTCGCGGGGGCCGGGCCGGGTGGCTCTGCCTTGGGGGCACTCTCTTTCAAGACCAGGAGACTCCCGATGAAGAAACTGTTGTCCGCCTGCCTGCTGGCCGTTCCCCTGCTGGCCACCTCGCATGCGATGGCGCAAACCTGGCCGGCCAAGCCGATCCGCTGGGTGGTGCCCTACCCGGCGGGCGGCGGATCGGACTTCCTGGCGCGCACCATCGGCCAGGCCTTGTCCACGCAGGTCAAGCAGCCGGTGCTGGTCGACAACAAGCCGGGCGGCAACACGGCCATCGGCGCGTCGGACGTGGCGCGCTCTGCGCCCGACGCCTACACGGTGCTGTCTGCCGACAACGGCACGCTGGTGTTCAACCCGGTGCTCTACAAGTCGCTCAGCTACAGCCCGACCAGGGACCTCGCGCCGGTCACGCTGATGGGGCGCTTCCCGATGATCCTCGTGGTCGGCCCGGGGAATTCGGCGGCCAATGCGAAGGACTTCATCGCGGAGGCCAAGGCCAAGGCCGGCGGCCTCAACTACGCCTCGGCCGGCGCCGGCAGCCCGCACCACCTGGCGATGGAACTGCTCAAGTCGGAGGCCGGGCTGGCCATGGTCCACGTGCCGTACAAGGGCGCCGCGCCCGCGCTGGCCGACCTGGCCGGCGGACAGGTGCCCGCGATGATGATCGACCTGGCTTCCGGAGCGGCCTTCATCAAGAGCGGCAAGATCAGGGCGCTGGCGGTGGCGAGCCCCAAGCGCCTGCCGCAACTGCCCGACGTGCCCACCTTTGCCGAACTCGGCCACAAGAACGTCGAGGCGGCCGCGCTGGTCGGCATGGTGGTGCCCGCCGCCACGCCGGCCGACACCATCGCCGCGCTCAACAAGCAGGTCGTCGCGGCCATCCAGGACCCGGCCGTGAACAAGCGCCTGGTCGACTTCGGCGTGGAACCGGTGGGCGACACGCCGGCGCAGTTCGCCGCGCTGCTGAAGACGGAATCGGCCAAGTGGCAGAAGCTGATCCGCGACCTCAACATCTCGCTGGGCTAGGAAGGCAGTATTTCAACTGCGGCCACCGATCTCCAGGACATCTCAACACCTTCAAGGAGGCACCGATGAAGCCAGCCGAAGTCGGCTCCCCGCCCCGCGCCAGCGGCTGCCCCGTGGCCCACGGTCCGTTGTCCACCGAGCGCACGCCCACCGGCTGCCCGGTCAGCCAGCGCGCGGCCGACTTCGACCCCTTCGGGGACGGCTACCAGCAAGACCCGCCCGAGTGCGTGCGATGGGCGCGCGAGCAGGAGCCGATCTTCTGGAGCCCCAAGCTCAATTACTGGGTGGTCACGCGCTACGACGACATCAAGGCCATCTTCCGCGACAACATCACCTTCAGCCCGGCCATCGCGCTGGAGAAGATCACGCCGACCGGCGAGGAGGCCAACGCCGTGCTGGCCTCCTACGGCTTCGCGCTGAACCGCACTTTGGTCAACGAGGACGAGCCCGCGCACATGCCGCGCCGCCGCGCGCTGATGCATTCCTTCATCCCCGAGGAACTCCGGCACCACGAGCCCATGGTGCGCGAACTGGCGCGCGAATACGTCGACCGCTTCATCGATGACGGCCGGGCCGACCTGGTCGACCAGATGCTGTGGGAGATCCCGCTCACCGTGGCGCTGCACTTCCTCGGCGTGCCCGAGGAAGACATGGACACGCTGCGCAAGTATTCGATCGCGCACACCGTCAACACCTGGGGCCGCCCGAAGCCGGAGGAGCAGGTCGCGGTGGCGCACGCCGTCGGCAACTTCTGGCAGTACGCCGGCAAGGTGCTCGACAAGATGCGCGAGAACCCCGAGGGCGGCGGCTGGATGCAGTACGGCTTGCGCAAGCAGCGCGAACAGCCCGAGGTGGTCACCGACTCCTACCTGCACTCGATGATGATGGCCGGCATCGTCGCCGCGCACGAGACGACGGCCAATGCGACGGCCAACGCGATGAAGCTGCTGCTGCAGCACCCGGACGTGTGGCGCGAGGTCTGCGAAGACCCCAGCCTCATTCCGAACGCGGTGGAGGAATGCCTGCGCCACAACGGCTCGGTGGCCGCCTGGCGGCGCATCGTCACGGCCGACGCGCAGGTCGGTGGCGTCGACCTGCCGGCGGGGTCGAAGCTGCTGATCGTCACCTCGTCGGCCAACCATGACGAAGGCCATTTCGCCGACGCCGACCTGTTCGACATCCGCCGCGACAACGCGAGCGACCACCTGACTTTCGGCTACGGCTCGCACCAGTGCATGGGCAAGAACCTGGCGCGCATGGAGATGCAGGTCTTCCTGGAGGAGTTCGCGCGCCGCCTGCCGCACATGCGCCTCGCACCGCAGAAGTTCAGCTACGTGCCCAACACGTCGTTTCGCGGGCCGGAGCACCTATGGGTCGAATGGGATCCTTCGCGGAACCCGGAACGCACGCAGCCAGCGCTTCGCCGTCTCGACGCGCCGGCGCCGGTGCGCATCGGCGAGCCGTCGAAGGGCGCGATCACGCGGCCGGTGGTCGTGGAAAGCGTGACGCCGGTGGCCGAGGGCATCGTCAGGCTGCGCCTCGTCGCACCCGACGGTCGCGCCATGCCGCGCTGGACGCCGGGCTCGCACATCGACATCGAATGCGGCCATCCGGACCTGTCGCGCCAGTACTCGCTGTGCGGCGATCCGGCCGATGCGCATGCGCTGGAAATCGCGGTGCTGCGCGAGCCTGCCGGTCGCGGCGGCTCGGAGTGGGTGCATGGGCATGTGAAGGCCGGCGACAGGCTCAAGATCCGCGGCCCGCGCAACCACTTCCACCTCGACGAATCCACACGCCGCGCAATCTTCATCGCCGGCGGCATCGGCATCACGCCGGTCAGCGCGATGGCCCGGCGCGCGAAGGAACTTGGCATCGACTACCAGCTGCACTACAGCGGCCGTTCGCGCGACACCATGGCCTTCCTCGACGAACTGGCCGCGTTGCACGGCGAGCGCCTGCATGTCCATGCCGGGAGCGAAGGGCAGCGCAACGATCTGTCCGCGCTGCTCGCCACGCCGGATGCGGACACGCAGGTCTACGCCTGCGGCCCGATGCGCATGCTGCAGGCGCTGGAGGCGCATTGCGCCCACTGGCCGGAAGATGCGCTGCATGTGGAGCACTTCGAATCGACGCTGCGTACGCTCGACCCGTCGCGCGAACACGCCTTCGACGTCGAACTGAAAGACTCCGGCATCACGGTCCACGTCCCGGCCGACCAGACGGTGCTGAGCGCCTTGCGCGCCGCCAACATCGACGTGCAGAGCGATTGCGAGGAGGGCCTGTGCGGCTCCTGCGAGGTGCGCGTGCTGGCCGGCAGGATCGATCATCGCGACGTCGTGCTCACGCGCGCCGAACGCGAGGCCGGCACGCGGATGATGGCCTGCTGTTCGCGCGCCTGCGACGGGCGGCTGGTGCTGGAACTTTAGGACCGATCGATTCCGTGCAACCACAACAAGGAGACAGAAAGAAATGAGCAAGCAAGACCCCCTCGTGATCGGAACCGGCCCGCGCAAGGTCATCTGCCTGCATGGCTGGTTCGGCACCGCCCGCAACTGGGGACCGATGGTCCACCACCTCGACGGCAAGGACTTCAGCTATGCCCTCATGGACTACCGCGGCTACGGCGCGCGCAAGGGCAGCGGCGGCCCCTACACCATGGCAGCGATCGCCGAGGACACGCTGGCGCTGGCCGACCAACTCGGCTGGGACCGCTTCGCGCTGATTGGCCATTCGATGGGCGGCATGGCGATCCAGCAGGTGCTGGCCGATGCGCCGGAGCGGGTGAGCGCGCTGGTCGGCATCACGCCGGTGCCCGCATCCGGCGTGCCTTTCGACGACAACGGCTGGGCCTTCTTCTCCGCCGCCGCGGGCGACCCCGGCACGCGCCGCGCCATCATCGACCTGACGACCGGCAACCGCCTGACCGGCACCTGGCTGGACGCGATGGTGGCCGCCTCGGTGGCGAACTCGGACGAAGAGGCCGTGGCCGGCTACCTGCAGGCCTGGGCCAAGACCGATATCGCGCCACGTATCCAGGGCAAGAACCTGCCGGTGCTGGTGCTGCCCGGCGAGCATGACCCGGCCCTCGGCGCCGAGACCAGCAAGGCGACGTGGATGCTGCACTATCCGCAGGCGCGGCTCGAGGTGATCGGCAATGCCGGCCACTATCCGATGGAGGAAACACCCATCGCGCTGGTCAGTCGCTTCGAAGCCTTCTTGCGCGGGGCTTGACACCCACCTCCGAAGCGCCGGAGGCGCTTCCCCCTCGAGGGAGCGGACCCAGCGGCCCGGCAAAGCCGGTTCCACGGGGGGGCCACGAACGGGCTTCGCTTTGCTCGCCGGTTTCATGCGTCGTGGGTGGCGCGCACGCCGTGGAAAGCTGATAAGAATCAGCTGCCGGCCTTGTTCGGATCGCGCCAAGCCCGCTCGAAGGGCAGTCGCCACGCGTGCGGCGCGATCAACTGGTGCACCGCCTTCGGCCCCCATGAGCCCTGCTCGTAGAGCCGCACCGGCGGCGGCGATTCGAGCAAGTGCGTCGACACCTCCCACAGCCGCTCGATGCCTTCCGCCGTGGTGAACAAGGTGCGGTCGCCGCGCATCGCATCGAGGATCAGCCGCTCGTAGGCTTCGAGCACTTCCCCCGCCAGCCCGGTGTCGCGCATCGCGAACTGCAGGCTCAGCTTGTCCAGTCGCATGCCGGGCCCGGGTCGCTTGCCGTAGAACGACAGCGACATCTTCGAGGCATCCGCCAGGTCGAAGGTCAGGTGGTCCGGCCCCTGCGCGCCGACGCCCGAGCCCGGCGGGAACATGCTCTTGGGCGGCTCGCGAAAGGCGATCGAGATGATGCGCTGCCCCTCGGCCAGGCGCTTGCCGGTGCGCAGGTAGAAGGGCACGCCGGCCCAGCGCCAGTTGTCGATGTGGCATTTCAGCGCGATGAAGGTCTCGGTGTCGGAGTCCGGGTCCACGCCTTCCTCGCCGCGGTAGCCCATGTACTGGCCGCGCACCACGTCGCCCGGCACGATCGGCTCCATGCTGCGGAAGACCTTGTTCTTTTCCTCACTGATCGGCGCCGGGTCGAGCGCGGTCGGCGGCTCCATCGCCATGAACGCGAGGATCTGGAACAGGTGGGTGACGACCATGTCACGGTAGGCGCCCGTCTGCTCGTAGAAGCCGGCGCGCTTGCCCAGGCCCAGCGTCTCGGGCACGTCGATCTGCACGTGGTCGATGAAGTTGCGGTTCCAGATCGGCTCGAACAGGCCGTTGGCAAAGCGGAAGGCCAGGATGTTCTGCGCCGGCTCCTTGCCGAGGAAGTGGTCGATGCGGAAGATCTGCTCCTCCTGGAACACCTCGTGCAGCTTGCCGTTGAGCTTGACCGCGCTGGCCAGGTCGGTGCCGAAGGGCTTTTCCATGACGATGCGCGAGCGTTCCACCAGCCCCGCCTCGCCCAGCATGCGCACCACGGTCAGCGCCGCGTTGGGCGGCACGCTCAGGTAATGCAGGCGCCGGCATTCGGCGCCGAAGGACTGTTCGGCGCGCTCGACGGCGTCGCGCAGCGCCGGGGCGCCGGCCGACAGCGGCACATAGTCGAGCGTCGCGGCAAAGGTGTCCCACGCGGCCTGCGTGACCTTGCGGCTCCCGAATTCGTCGAGTGCCGATCGGGCGGACTTGCGAAAGCCTTCGACATCGATTTCGTCGAGCGAGACGCCGATGATCCGGCACCCGGGGATGAAGCCGGTGCTGCACAGGTGGAACAAGCCCGGCAGCAGCTTGCGCCGCGCCAGGTCGCCGGTCGCGCCGACCAGCACCACCACCTGCGGGAACCGGGGACCGACGCCGGGAGGAATCTTCGCCATCTTTTGTCACCCTGGAGTTGTCGTATGCGGCGGGCAAGCGATTTCGATGCCAGCGCCGCGGCGCACCTGCAGATGATGACCGGCGAAATCGATTCGTGCTCCGCAAATTTGGCGTGGGCGCATGCACGCGCCGATGCGCCGGCGCGGGGTTCGGGCCTGTTCCACGGGCCCTAGGCGGATTTCGTGCGCGTGCCCAGCACGGCCGCGGAAATGATCAGCGCCGCGGCAAGCGCAATCGCCCAACTGAGCGGCCGGCCCGTCACCACCAGTAGCAAGGCCGTCGACGCCAGCGGCGTGAGGTAGCTCAGGATGCCGATCTGGCGCACGTCGCCGCCTTTCAGGGCCATGTCCCAGAGGTAGAAGGCAGCGCCGAGCGGTCCGAGCCCGCACACGGCCAGCAGCAGCCAGTCGCGCGTCGACAGGCTCGCCGACGGCTCCAGCACCGCATGGCACGCCAGCGAGAGCATCCCCGAGACCAACCCGAACAGCCCGATGGCCGCGGTCGAGAACGCCGGCACCCGCCGTGTCCACAGCGAATAGCTGGACCAGATGAACGCCGAACCGGCGGCCAGCGCGAAGCCCCAGGTCTCGGTGGTCGCGCCGGCCGTGCCGTCGCGCGCGCCGAGGATCGCGATGGCCGCGCCGGTGAAGCCCAGCAACGCCGCCACCAGGTGCGCAGGCCGCAACGAGACGCCCGCGAGCAGCACCGGCGCCAGCACCACCATCAGCAGCGGCCACAGGTAGTTGACCAGGTTGGCCTCCACCGGCGGCGCGTGCCGCAACGCCAGGAACAGCAGGAAGTGGAAGCCGAACAGGCCGTACACGCCCAGCGCCAGGGTGCGAGGCGGTATGCGCCAGACGGCCCGGTCGCGCAGCACGCTCGGCAGGCTGAGCAGGCCGCCTATCGCCAGGGACAGGCCGGTCAGGAGAAAGGGCGGCACATGCGACAGCGCGGTTCCGAGCGAGGCAAGGGTGGCCCAGAGCGCAATGGCCCCCAAGGCATGGAGATACGACTTTGGCATGCACCGAGGCTAGCCGGCGCGGTCGTCGACTAATGCCGGTTTCTCGTCGCGGAACGACGGACCGTGCGCTTCTGCGCCTTCGCAGAGCACCAAAACCGGGAATTTTGCGTAACTCAAAAGTCACAACCCGTGTCAAATAGAAACTTGAGTACTTAAGTTGTGCGAAATACCCGTCACGAGACGTGGAAATGTCTCACGACCGGAGTGCCGATCTCAACAAGGAAACAGGGGGACTTCTGATGAACTGCGTATATCGCGTCGTTTTCAACAAAGCGCTTGGATGCTGGCAGGCCGTTTCGGAGAGCGCGCGTGGCCGGGTCAGCGGTTCCGCCAGCGACATTGGCGCAAGTGCTGCAAGCGCCACCGCGGTTCACGGCGCTCGCATGCGGGCGATCGCCATCGCGGCCACGATGTTGCTGGCCGTGGGCTCGGCCGCGGCTGGCGATGGCGGTGCGAGCGGCCATCCGGCCAATCCCGTCCTCTGGTCCGGTGCAGGCGGCCGGGACAGCACGGGTGGCGCCGGTGCGGTCAATGACACGGAAGTCGGCTCGTATGCCGGCAATGGCGGCAACGCCACACCCGCCGGCCCGACCGCCGGTACCAACGCCTCGATCGGCACACTCGGTTCGGATCCCACGTTCCTGGGCGGCGACGGCGCCGGAGGTGCAGCCGGCACCGCGGCGGCGCCGAACGGTGCACCCGGCCAGGACGATCCAACCACCGGCAATGGCTTCGGCGGCGGCGGTGGCGGCGGCAATGCCGGCGCCACGGGAGTGGTGACATCCAACTCCAGCACCGTGGTCGGCGGCAGCGGTGGCAAGGGCGGCAACGGCTTCTGGGCAGCCGGCGGCGGCGGTGGCGGCGGATATGGCGTCGTGATCGACCCATCCGTCACCGCCATCGGCAACAGCGGCAGCATCTCGGGCGGCCGAGGGGGCGACGGTGGCACGGCTGCCTCGCAAAGCGGCGGCGGGGGTGGCGGCGGCACGGCCATCTACTTCGCGCCAGCGGATCCGGCCAGCGTGGCCACCAACACCGGAACGCTCAAGGGCGGTAACGGCGGCAACGGTGGCGACGGCCTGGTTCGCGACAACAGATCCAGCGGCGGCGGCGGGGGCGGTGGCAACGGCATTGCCTTGATGAGCGGACGACTCGACAACAAGGCGGGTGCGGCGATCAGCGGTGGTAACGGCGGCAGTGGCGGCGTCGGCAATCCCACGATCGAAGGCGGCCCCTCGGGCAGCGGCGGCAGCGGCGGTGATGCCGTGAACGTCGCTGCCACCGGTGCGCAGGTCGTCAACGCCGGCAACCTGGCCGGGGGCAATGGCGGCGTCGCCGGCGCCAGCATCGGTCCGCGCGGCGCTGCGGGGGCTGCCGGAGTCGGCGTCCATGTCGTCGGCGACGGCAACAGCGTCATCAACGCCGGCAGCATTTCGGGCGGATTGGGCGGCGACGGCGTCACGCGCGGCAATGCCGTCACCATCGCCGGCAACAACAACACGCTCGAACTGCAGTCGGGCTACGGCTTCACCGGCAATGTCGTGGCCGCCGGCGCCGCCAATGCGTTCGCGCTCGGCGGCAACACCGACGCCGCATTCGGCGTGTCCGCCATCGGCCCCCAGTACCAGGGCTTCACCGACTTCCGCAAGACGGGCGCCAGCACCTGGACATTGAACGGTATCCAGCCCGGCGTCACGCCGTGGACCGTGAAGGCGGGCGCCCTGTCCATCGCCGACGATGCGAGCCTCGGCGCCCTGAGCGGCGCGCTCACCCTCGACGGGGGTGCGTTGCAGACCACGGCCGACATTGCCACCGCGCGCCAACTCAAGCTCGGCGCTGGCGGCGGGACACTGCGCACCAATGCCGGGACCACCTTGAGCCTGGGCACCGGCATGACCGGTGCGGGCGGCCTTGCCAAGGAGGGCGCCGGCACGCTGGTGCTGGCGGGCGCGAACAACTACGGCGGCGCAACCAACGTCAACGCGGGCACCGTGCGAGCGGCTGCGGCCAACGCGCTGAGCGCGGCCAGCGCCCACACAGTGGGGGCGGGCGCCACGCTGGATCTCGCCGGCTTCAACCAGACGGTGGCATCGCTTGCGAATGCCGGTACCGTGAGCCTGCTCGGCGCGGTGCCCGGCACCACGCTGACCGTGACCGGCCCCTATGTGGGCAACAACGGCGTGCTGCGCCTGGGCACCGCGCTCGGCGACAGCGGCAGTCCCTCGGACCGCCTGCTGCTCAGCGGCGCCACCGCCGTGGCGACCGGCACGACCTCGGTGCAAGTCACCAACCTCGGCGGCCTGGGCGCGCGCACCACCGGCAACGGCATCGAAGTCATCGGCACGGCGAATGGCGGCAGCATCGGCGCCAACGCATTCGCGCTGGCGGGCGGCCATGTCGACGCGGGCGCATTCGAGTACCGCTTGAACACGATGGCCAGTGGCGGCTACCTGCGCTCCGATGTGGAGGTGCCACCGCCGCCACCGCCCGCACCACCGCCTGCACCCGCACCGGCGCCAGCACCCGCGCCCGCACCGGCACCGGCACCGGCACCGGCACCGGCACCGGCACCCGAGGATGTGGTCAAGCAACAGGCCCCGGCGCCGGCCTCCGTGACTGTCCCGGCCTACCGCGCCGAAGTGCCGCTGCTGGCCGCCTTGCCCGAGCAGTTCCGCCAGCGCAACTACGCGATGCTCGGCAACGTGCACCAGCGCGTGGGAGACGATGCCGGCATGACCGACGGCAGTCGCCAGGGCTGGGCGCGCGTGATCAGCGTCGAGAACACGATCAGCCAGCAAGGGACGGTCAGCCCTCGCAGCAGCGGCCGCGTCACCGGCTTCCAGGCAGGGACGGATCTCCTCGCCAATGGTGGATGGCGCGCCGGCCTCTACGTCGGCCAGCTCGATGGCGACATGCAGGTCAACGGTTTCTCCGGTGGCGTCCTGAACCGCGCGGTCGGGTCCAACGACCAGCGCAACCAGTACCTCGGCGCCTATGCCACCTACCGGGGCCCGTCGGGCTTCTACGCGGACACGGTCGTGCAGGCGGGCCGCCATCGCTACACCGCTTCGACCGGCACGTCCTTGCCCATCTCGGGCAAGGGCGACAGCCTGGTCATGTCGCTGGAACTGGGCCAGTCGATCCGGCTGGCGCCGAACTGGACGATCGAGCCCCAGGTCCAGATCGCGCACCAGAGCCTGAGCCTGGACAGCGCCTGGATCCCCGGCGCAACGCTGGTGCGGCAGTGGACCACCGATGGATGGCTGGCCCGCGCAGGCGTGCGCGTGAAGGGCGACCTCAGCACGGGCGTGGGCGTCCTGCAGCCCTATGGCCGCGTCAACCTGTACGCGAGCACCAACGGCACCGATGTCACGAACTTCGGCACGTTGGCCGGCAACACCGCCCTCCTCACGAACACCGGTGGCTCCAGCGGCGAAGTCGCGGTCGGCGCAACGTTGGCCGACGCAGGCGGTGAGCCTCTACGGCGAAGTGGGTAAGCTGTGGGCGCTGGGCGGTGGCACGCGCGTGCGCAGCAGCCTCAACGGCAGTCTCGGCGTCAAGGTTCGCTGGTAAGCGACGACAGCCGCGACAGTGGCGCGGGGGCCTCCTCGCGCCGCATCGCCGCCGTGAGCGCCGAGGGCGAACGGTAGCCGGTGCGGCGCGCCACCTCGGCCACGCTCATGCCGTGGCCGCGCAGTTGGCGCGCGTGCACCAGTCGCTGCTGGCGCAGCCACTGCATGGCGCCCATGCCCCATTCGTCGCGGCAGCGTTGCGCGAACTGGCTCGGGCTCAGGCACACGACGGCCGCCATGTCGGCCACCGTCAGCGGACGCTGCCAGCGCGCCTGCGCCCAAAGGCTCAGCGCGGCCCAGTCGATGGCACGGCGACGGCTGGCGCTGGCCGGCAACGGCCCCCAGGCCTCCAGCAGCAAGGCCGGACCATGGTGCAGTGCGAGCATCGGCGAATCGGGCTGCCCCAGGCACAGCGCCAGGTAGCGGGCCAGCGACAAGGTTCTCTGTGCCATCGGCGTGCGTCCGACGGCGCGGGACCAGGGCAGGTCGGAGGTGTCGAGCACCAGGCACTGCGCGCCCTGGCTCGATTCGAAATCATGCTGGTCGCCCGGCGCGATGACCCAGCCTTCCCCGGGCGCGATGTGTCGCCCGCGGCCTTCCACTTCCAGGTCGAGCTGGCCGCTCAGGCCCACGAGCACCTGGAAATGGTCATGCGCATGGCTGCCGCGCGAGGCGCCGTAGCGGCGCAATGACAGGCCATGCATGGCAGGCGCGACGGGATCGGCGGGGACTTGCAGTTGCATGATCGGCCCCATTGTCGAACGAGCGCAACGCTGCCGGCAACGTGCTTCGGTTCAGCCCAGCCGCAGCAGCAGCGCGGAAGCGGCGCACACCAGCAGGAACGGAATGCTGATCCGATGGAAGTCGCGCAGGCCATGAGGCAGCTTCGCCAGGCGAAGCGCGATCAGGTTGGCCAGCGACCCCAGCACGCAGCCGAAGCCGCCCACGCTGACGCCGGCCGCCAGCGCCGGCAGGTCGCGCACCGGGCCGTCGAGCACGATTGCCGCCGGCACGTTGCTGATCACCTGCGAGGTCAGCACTGCGGCCAGGTAGGCGCGCCAGCCTTCCTCGATCGGCCAGCGTCCGAGCAGCGATGCGATGGCGGGCAGCTCGGCCAGCTGCCGCAAGTCGACGAACATCAGCCCGATGATCGCCAGCAACGACCAGTCGATGCCGCGTAGCACGCCGCGGTAGGTCAACAGGTAGACGCCGAAGACCAGGCCCAGGCCGGCCAGCAGCCAATGGCGATCCAGCGCCACCACGAACGCGACAAACAGCGCGGCGGACAGCCACAGCAGCCGCGGCTGCATCGGCCTGGTCTCGTCCGCGTGCTTCAGCTCGATCGGCGTGGGCGGCATCAGCAGCCACACCGCCGCAAAAAGCCAGAACAGCATGATCCCGACCGTCGGGGCCATCATGCCCATGAAGCCGATGAAACTCTCGCCGGAGCGATGCCACAGGTAGAGGTTCTGGGGATTTCCGATGGGCGTCAGCGCCGAGCCCGCATTCACCGCCAGCGCCTCCAGCACCACCAGCCGGGCCAGCGGCAAGTGCGCCTGCGTCGCCAGCACCCGCGTGAGCGGCACCAGCAGGAACAGGCTCACGTCGTTCGTCACCAGCGCCGACAGCAGTGCCGAAGTCGCCACCAGCAACAGCGCCAGGCTGCGCAGATTGGTGGTGCGCTCCAGCAGGTGTTCGGCCGTCGATTGCAGCATGCCGCTGCGCTCCACGCCTTGCGTGATGGCCAGAAGGCCGGCCAATGCGCCGATGGTCGGCCAGTCGACCAGCTTGAGCAGGTCCATCGGGGCGCGCGGCCGGACGAAAGCCAGCATCACGGCCACCGCCAAGAGCACCCACAACAAGCCGTTGCCGCCGCCCTCCTTGCCGGTCTGCGGCGGCTGCGTGGCCTCAGCTACGCCCATGCCGCTCGCGCAGTTCGCGCTTGAGCACCTTGCCGATGGCGCTGCGCGGCAGTTCGTCGATCAGTTGCACGCTTGCGAGCCGTTGTGTCTTGCCGACCTGGGCATTGGTCCATGCCAGCAACTCGGCCGGATCGGTCGCGTCGCCCTCCCGGCGCACCACGTAGCCGACCGGCGTTTCGCCCCAGAGTTCGGAGGGCACGCCCACCACGGTCACATCGGCCACGGCAGGATGGCCGCGCAGCACCGCCTCCAGATCGCTCGGATAGATGTTGAAGCCGCCGCTGATGATCATGTCCTTCTTGCGGTCGAACAGCGTCAGGAAGCCGTCCGCGTCGAAGCGGCCCACGTCGCCGGTGCGGATGAATCGCTTGCCATCGGGCGCGAACCACTCGGCTTCGCGCGTCTTCTCCGGCTGGCGGTGGTAGCCGACCATCATCCCGGCGGAACTGCCCACCACCTCGCCATCGCCACCGTGCGCGACTTCCAGGCCGGCATCGTCGATCAGCCGTATGTCGCTGCCCTCGGCCGGGCGACCGACCGTGTGCAGCTTGTCGGGATGCAGGTGCGCCTCCAGGATGCAGGTGCCGCCGCCTTCGGTCATGCCGTAGAACTCGACCAGGCCGCCCGGCCAGCGTTTCAGCACGTCCGCCTTGAGCGAGGCGCCAAAGGGCGCGCTGGTGCTGAACTTGTATTGAAACGACGAAAGATCGTGCGTGTCGAACGCCGGGCTTGCCATGAGGCGCTGGTATTGCACCGGCACGAGCATCGTGTGGGTCACCCGGTTGGCTTCCGCCAGCCGAAGGTAGCCCGTTACGTCGAACTTCGGCATCAGGATCACTTGCCCGCCAAACGCGATGGTCGGGAAGAACACGACCAGCGTGGTGTTGGAGTAGAGCGGCGTGGAGAGCAGGGTGACGGTCGCCGGCCCGTATTCATAGCGCGCGCCGCGCTTCACATGCGACCAGCGCATGCCGTGCCCCTGGACGATGCCCTTCGGTTCCCCCGTCGTGCCGGACGAATAGATGATGTTGAAGGGCGAAGAAGGCGCCAGCGCGACCGCGTCGGGCGTCGAGCCCACCGGCGCCAGCCAGTCGTCGAAGGCGCGGCCGATGCCGGAACCATCGAGCGCGATGCGGGGAATGCCGCTGCCTTCCGGCGACCCGATCACGTCGGCCGTGGTCACATCGGCAAAAAGCAGCCGGGCCTGGGCGTCCCGCTGCATGCGCGCCAGGCTCTCGGGCGTCGATCCCGGCGCCAGCGGCGCAACTGCCACCCCAGCGCGCAGCGCACCCAGAAACACTGTCGCGTAGTTGACAGAAGATGCCGCGCAAATCGCAATGGCGTCGCCCGTTCCGAGGCCTTCGCGCTGCAGCGCCGATGCGACCCGGTCCATCAATTCATTCAGCGAATCATAAGTTAGCGTGCACTCGCTATCTCGCAATGCAAGGCTTTCAGGCCGTTCGATCGCGTGAATGCGGATGAGGTCGGCAATGAGCCCGAAGTCTTGGTCAATGGCGTTTTGCAAGGTGTCCGTGGAGGTCATGGGTGAAGTGATTGAGGCGTCAACGAACGGTCGACACGCTGCGTTGAATGATGCCGCGAGCCATGAGGCCGCGACTCCAATAACCAGGACGCATGATGACCCGTTCCAGCAAACCCGACGTTCGCGCAGACGACAAGCGCTCCGGCCCGCCGACCCGCCGCCGTCCGGTCCGTCAATCCAACCCCGCCTGATTCGCCGCGCACAGGCCGCTGTAGCGGGCCTGCTTTCGCAAGGTCACACGCCTGCCGCGTGTGCCTGCTGGTCGGCGTGGTAGCTCGACCGCACCATCGCACCGACCGCCGCATGGCTGAAGCCCATCTTGTAGGCCTCTTCCTCGAACATCTTGAAGGTGTCGGGATGCACGTAGCGGCGCACCGGCAGGTGGCTGTTGCTCGGTGACAAGTACTGGCCAATGGTCAGCATCTCGATGTCATGGGCGCGCATGTCGCGCATCACCTGCAGGATTTCTTCATCGGTTTCGCCCAGGCCGACCATGATGCCGCTCTTGGTCGGCACATCCGGATGCAGCGCCTTGAACTTCTTCAGCAGGTTCAGGCTGAACTGGTAATCGCTGCCGGGGCGGGCTTCCTTGTACAGGCGCGGCGCAGTTTCCAGGTTGTGGTTCATCACGTCCGGCGGCGCGGCCTTCAGGATTTCCAGGGCGCGATCATCGCGGCCCCGGAAGTCGGGCACCAGGATCTCGATCTGCGTCATCGGCGAGAGTTCGCGGATGTTGCGGATGCAGTCGACGAAATGCTGGCTGCCGCCATCGCGCAGGTCGTCGCGGTCCACGCTGGTGATCACCACGTACTTCAGCTTCAGCCTGGCAATCGTCTTGGCCAGGTTCAGCGGCTCATCCGCATCCAGGGGGTCCGGCCGGCCATGTCCAACGTCGCAGAACGGGCAGCGCCGGGTGCACTTGTCGCCCATGATCATGAACGTTGCGGTGCCGTTGCCGAAGCATTCACCGATGTTGGGGCACGATGCCTCTTCGCAGACCGTGTGCAGGTTGCTCTCGCGCAGGATCTGCTTGATCTCATAGAAGCGCGTGGTCGCGCTGCCGGCCTTGACGCGGATCCATTCGGGCTTCTTGAGCACCTCGCCCTGCACCACCTTGACGGGAATGCGCGACAGCTTGGCGGCGGCCTTCTGCTTGGCGAGCGGGTTGTAGGTTTCCTGGCTCTGGGCCTCGCGAACGACTTCAGGGGTGCTCATGGTTCAGGGGGCCAGGAAGGTGACGAGCTTCTGGCCCAGTACCTGCGCAGCTTCTTCCCAAGTGGTTTGGACCCCGATTGTAGAAAGATCGACCGTTTTCAGCCCTGCATAACCGCAAGGGTTGATGCGATCGAAGGGTTCCAGGTCCATCGCGACGTTGAATGACACACCGTGGTATGTGCAGTGCCGGCTGACCTTGATGCCCAGCGCCGCGATCTTGCCGAGGCCGCGAAACGGGTCGCCCGGCGCGGCCGGCCCGGTCAGCGCCGCATGCGAGAACGGATCGTCCAGTCGCACGTAGATGCCCGGCGCGCCGCCGACGCGATGTCCTGTCACCGAGAAATGCGCCAGCGTGCGAATCACTGCTTCCTCGAGGCGGTAGACGTATTCCTTGACGTAGTAGCCGGCGCGCTTGAGGTCGATGAGCGGATAGGCAACGACCTGGCCCGGCCCATGAAAGGTGACCTGGCCGCCGCGATCGGTTTGCACCACAGGAATGTCGCGCGGAGTCAACACATGGTCGGGCTTGCCGGCAATGCCCTGCGTGTAGACCGGCGGGTGCTCGCAGATCCACAGCAGGTCTTGCGAGTCCTGTGTGCGCTGCTGGGTGAATTGCCGCATCGCTGCCCAGGTCGGCTCGTAGTCGACCCTGCCAAGCCAATCGACTGCAATGGGGGCCGCAGCCCGGGCCGTCAGAGCACCACCTTGACCATCGGATGCGAGGACAACGCGCGGTACAGGTCGTCGAGCTGCTCCCGGCTGGTCGCGGTCACGGTCACGGTCACGCCGAGGTATTTGCCGGTCTTGCTGTCGCGCAGTTCGATCGTCGCGGCGTCGAAGTCGGGGTCGAACTGCCTGGCGATCGACGTGACCGCGTGCACGAAGCCGTCGGCGTTCTCGCCCATCACCTTGATCGGAAATTGAGAGGGGTATTCGATCAGCGACTCCTGTCGCGTCTCGATCTTGTCGTTGCTGGGGGTGGTCATGGGGAAACTCCATTGCGTTGCTTGGCCTGCTGGTAGGCCGCATACAAGCGGTGGTAAATGGGGCCGGGGGCGCCGGTTCCAATGGGCATGCCGTCCAGCAGGGTCACGGGCAGCACCTCCTTGCTCGCGGAAGACAGCATGAGCTCGTCGGCGCCAAATACTTCTTCCCGCGTGATCCGCCGCAGCTCGAAAGGGGCGCCGCATTCGTGACACAGGCGCTCCAGCAGGCCATAGCGGATGCCCTTCAGCACCATCTCGTCCGGCACGGGCCCGGCGACGCGGCCATCCTTCACCACCCAGACATTGCTGGACGACGCTTCGCTCAGCGCCTCGCCGCGAAACATGATGGTCTCCGTCGCGCCGGCCTCGATGCTGATCTGCCGCGCAAGCACCGCGCCCAGCAGGCTGGTGCTCTTGATGTGCGCCTTCTGCCACCGGAAGTCCTCGGCCGTCACGCACCCCACGCCCTTTGCGCGCACGCTGTCGGGCACCTGCTTCATCGTGTTGACCATCGCGAAGACGGTGGGCCGAATCCCGCGCGTCATCGCATGGTCGCGGGGGGCGACGCCGCGCGTCACCTGGAAGTACACGGCCAGCGAAGGGCCGCCCACGGGTTCGATCAGTTGCTGCGCGATGGCGCGCCATTCCTTCTCCGTGTGCGGATTCTCGATCTGCAACTCGGCAAGCGAGCGACCCAGCCGGGCGATGTGTTCGTCGAAGCAGAACAGGCGGCCGTGATAGGCCGGCACCACGTCGTACACGCCATCCCCGAAGATGAATCCGCGGTCCAGTACGCTGATCCTGGCGTCGCGCAGGGGTGTGAATGCACCGTCCAGGTAGCACAGGGTGTCAGGCAAATAGGAGGCGCGCGGGGAGGCGTGTGGGTCCATCCCGGAATTATGGGCGGCACTCCCTGCGGCAGGTCCGTGTACAGGCTTCGCAGCGCTGTTGCAACACCCTTCACTGACATCGGACGGTCAAACTGGCGGGAAGGGCTGGGTTCTTACCTATAATCAATGGCTTTGTGAAATTCTGGTTCGACATCCGGGCGCACGCACATGACAAAAACAGCCCACGATGTCGGGTTCGAAGACCCAGAAGAAGAATTCAAGCCATTGACTGCCGAGGAGGCGCAACGGCTTCGGGAAAAGAGTCCGTCGGTCTCCCCTTGGCGGGTGATTTCGGGTCAGGTGGTGGCAGGCTTGCTGGTGGCGTTGGCTACCTGGGGCCTGACCGGGAGGCAAAATCTGGGTTGGTCGGCCGGTTACGGCGCGCTGTCAGTGGTTATTCCTGCTGCTGTCTTCGCGCGCGGATTGACGGGCCGCCTGTCCTCCCTGAATCCGGCCACTGCGATGGTCGGATTCTTTGTGTGGGAAATGGTCAAGATGGCTTTGACGCTGGCAATGTTGCTGGCGGCGCCAAAGCTGATTACGGCGCTGAGCTGGCCTGCGATGCTGGTCGGTTTGGCGGTGGCAATGCAAGCGTACTGGATGGCGTTGATGTTCGCCCCCAAACGCAAGAAACGAGAGAACGAGTAACAGAATGGCTGCTGAAAACGCTGCGGAACACGGTCAGACCGCTGGTGAATACATCATTCACCATCTGACGCAACTGCAAAACGTCAAGCCCAAGGCGGTTGTCGACTTCTCGGTTTTCAACTACGACTCCATGTTCTTCTCGATCGCGCTCGGCGCGATCGGGTGTTTCATTTTGTGGCTTGCCGCGCGCAAGGCGACTTCGGGTGTCCCGGGGCGCTTCCAGGCTGCCGTCGAGTTCCTCGTCGAAATGGTCGACCAGCAAGCCAAGGGCATCGTCCATAACAAGCAGAGCCGCAAGATGGTCGCGCCGCTCGCGCTGACGATCTTTGTCTGGATCTTCATGCTCAATGCGATGGACTTGCTGCCCGTCGATCTGCTGCCGTTCCTCTGGAGCAAGGTCTATGCTGCCATGGGCCACGAGCCCGAGCATGCCTACCTGCGCGTCGTGGCCACGGCCGACCTGTCGGTGACCATGGGCCTGTCTGTCGGTGTGCTGCTGGTCTGCCTGTTCTATAACGTCAAGATCAAGGGCATTGGCGGCTGGGTCCATGAGCTGTTCACGGCGCCGTTCGGCAACCATTGGGCGCTGTACCCCTTCAATTTCGCGATGCAGATCATCGAGTTCGTCGCCAAGACCGTCTCGCACGGCATGCGGCTGTTCGGCAACATGTATGCCGGCGAACTGATCTTCCTGCTGATCGCCCTCATGGGTGGAGCGTTCACGATGTCGGCCACCGGCATCGGCCTGGCGATCGGTCACATCATCGCAGGCACCGTCTGGTCGATCTTCCACATCCTGATCATCACGCTGCAAGCCTTCGTGTTCATGATGCTGGCGCTGGTCTACATCGGCCAGGCCCACGATCACCACTGATCCGTCTTTTCAGTTTCCGTTTTTCTTTTTCTCGTCAACCAAGTCCCCTTAGGAGTCATCATGGAAGTTATCAGCTTTGTTGCCCTGGCCGCCGGCCTCATCATCGGTCTCGGCGCATTCGGCGCTTGCGTCGGCATCGGCATCATGGGCAGCAAGTACCTCGAATCGGCTGCACGCCAGCCCGAGCTGATGGGTGAACTGCAAACCAAGATGTTCCTGCTGGTCGGCCTGATCGACGCATCGTTCATCATCGGTACCGGTGTGGCGCTGTGGTTCGCAACGGCCAACCCGTTCCTGGCGCAAATCGCCACCCTGGCCAAGTAAGTTTTTCTCCTCGGATCCAGTTGTCATTCCGCCTGGAATGGCTGCGAGTTCCATTGCATAGAGAGGTGAAAAAGTGAGCATTACCGGTACCTTAATCGTCCAGTTGATCGTGTTCCTGATCCTGGTCGCCTTCACGATGAAATTCGTGTGGCCACCGATCGCGAAGGCGCTCGACGAGCGCGCCGTCAAGATCGCCGATGGCCTGGCCGCGGCTGACAAGGCCAAGACCGAACTGGCTGCGGCCGACAGGAAGGTCGAATCCGCCTTGAGCCAGGCACGCAACGAATCCGCGCAGCGCCTGGCTGATGCGGAGCGCCGCGCGCAAGCGATCGTGGAAGAGGCCAAGGGCCGCGCCACGGAAGAAGGCAACAAGATCGTCGCCGCTGCTCGTGCCGAGGCCGAGCAGCAAGCCGTCAAGGCCCGTGAGGCACTGCGCGAGCAGGTTGCAGCGCTGGCCGTCAAGGGCGCCGAGCAGATCCTGCGCAAGGAAGTGAACCCCGCGGTTCACGCCGACTTGCTGGCCCGCCTGCAGACCGAACTCTGAAGCAGAAGGCGCATCGAGGAACAACATGGCAGAAATCGCCACCATTGCACGCCCCTACGCCGAGGCCTTGTTCAAGGCTGCCGCGTCTGACCTTCAAGGTACGGGCGCCTGGCTGGAGCAAGTCGCCGCCATCGCGGCCGAGCCGCAGTTGCAGCAATTCGCCGACAACCCGAAGGCCACGCCCGAGCAAGTGCTTGGCGTGATCGCCAGCGTTGCCGGTGGACCGCTGTCGGCGCAGGCCAACAACTTCCTCGGCGCACTGCTCGAGAACGGGCGCTTCGCGGCGCTGCCTGAAATCGCGCGCCAATACCGCGTTCTCGCCAACGCACGCAGCGGCTCGTCCGATGCCGTCGTGTACAGCGCATTCCCGATCGACGGCGATGCGCTGGCGCAGTTGTCGACGGCGCTGGAAAAGCGCTTCGATCGGAAGCTGCAGGTCTCGGTCAAGCTCGACCCGTCGTTGATCGGCGGCGTGCGCGTGGCAGTGGGTGACGAGGTGCTCGACACTTCGGTCCGGGCCCGTCTTGAACAAATGAAAGTTGCGCTGGCGGCGTAAGCCTTCGGCCCCTCACAAAGAAAGAAGGAACGAGTCATGCAACTCAATCCCGCAGAAATTTCCGAACTCATCAAGAGCCGTATCGAAGGTCTTGGCGTTTCCGCCAACATCCGCAACGAAGGCACCGTCGTCTCGGTGACCGACGGCATCGTGCGCGTGCACGGCCTGTCGGATGCGATGCAAGGCGAAATGCTGGAATTCCCGCCGAGCGCGGATGGCACGCCTTCGTTCGGCCTGGCGCTGAACCTCGAGCGCGACTCGGTCGGCGCCGTGATTCTGGGCGAGTACGAGCACATTTCCGAAGGCGACACGGTCAAGTGCACCGGCCGCATCCTGGAAGTGCCCGTCGGCCCCGAACTGATCGGCCGCGTGGTGAACGCACTGGGCCAGCCCATCGACGGCAAGGGTCCGATCAACGCCAAGATGACCGACGTGATCGAGAAGGTCGCGCCAGGCGTGATCGCCCGCAAGTCCGTCGACCAGCCGATGCAGACCGGCCTGAAGGCGATCGACTCGATGGTGCCGATCGGCCGGGGCCAGCGCGAGCTGATCATCGGCGACCGCCAGACTGGCAAGACGGCGGTGGCAATCGACGCGATCATCAACCAGAAGGGTCAGAACATGACCTGCGTCTACGTTGCGATCGGCCAGAAGGCTTCGTCGATCAAGAACGTGGTGCGCGCGCTGGAACAAGCTGGCGCGATGGAATACACCATCGTCGTGGCCGCTTCGGCTTCCGAGTCGGCTGCCATGCAGTACGTGTCGGCCTACTCCGGCTGCACGATGGGCGAGTACTTCCGCGACCGCGGCGAAGACGCACTGATCGTCTATGACGATCTGTCGAAGCAAGCCGTTGCCTATCGCCAAGTGTCGCTGCTGCTGCGCCGCCCGCCAGGCCGCGAAGCCTATCCCGGCGACGTGTTCTATCTCCACAGCCGCCTGCTCGAACGCGCAGCCCGCGTGAACGCCGACTACGTCGAAGCCTTCACGAAGGGTGAAGTCAAGGGCAAGACCGGTTCGCTGACCGCGCTGCCGATCATCGAGACGCAAGCCGGCGACGTGTCCGCGTTCGTGCCGACCAACGTGATCTCGATCACCGACGGCCAGATCTTCCTGGAAACCAACCTGTTCAATGCCGGTATCCGCCCCGCCATCAACGCCGGTATCTCGGTGTCGCGCGTGGGTTCGTCGGCGCAGACCAAGGTCATCAAGGGCCTGTCCGGCGGTATCCGTACCGACCTGGCGCAGTACCGTGAACTGGCTGCGTTCGCGCAGTTCGCTTCCGACCTGGACGAAGCCACCCGCAAGCAGCTCGACCGCGGTGCCCGCGTGACCGAACTGCTGAAGCAGTCGCAATACAGCCCGCTGCCGATCTCGCTGATGGGCGCGACGCTGTTCGCGGTGAACAAGGGCTTCATGGACGACCTCGACATCAAGAAGGTGCTGTCGTTCGAACACGGCCTGCACCAGTTCCTGAAGTCCAGCCACGCCGCGCTGCTCGACAAGATCGAGAAGACGAAGGCGCTGGACAAGGAAGCCGAAGCCGAGCTGACGACTGCCATCACGTCGTTCAAGAAGTCGTTCGCCTGATCGACCGCACTGAACTGACAAGGAGCTCTCATGGCAGCTGGTAAGGAAATCCGCGGCAAGATCAAATCGGTGGAGAACACCAAGAAGATCACCAAGGCCATGGAAATGGTCTCGGTTTCCAAGATGCGCAAGGCGCAGGAACGCATGCGCGCCGCTCGCCCGTACAGCCAGAAGATTCGCAACATCGCGGCCAACCTTGGCAAGGCGAACCCGGAGTACACGCACGCGTTCATGAGGACGAACGAGGCGAAGGCTGTCGGGTTCATCGTGGTGACCAGCGACAAGGGCTTGTGCGGTGGCTTGAACACCAACTTGCTGCGCCTGGTCACGGCCAAGTTGCGCGAGGCACAGGCTGCCGGCAAGACCGTTGAATCGGTCGCGATCGGCAGCAAGGGCCTTGGCTTCCTGAACCGCATTGGCGGGCGCGTCGTGGCGCATGTCACCCACCTGGGAGACACCCCCCACCTGGAAAAGCTCATTGGCCCGGTCAAGACGCTGCTCGACGCCTATGCGGAAGGCAAGCTCTCGGCCGTGTACCTGTGCTACACCAAGTTCATCAACACCATCAAGCAAGAGCCGATGGTGGAGCAACTCCTGCCATTGGCGGCCGAGTCGCTGCAACCCGAAGCCGGCACGCACTCGTGGGACTACATCTACGAGCCTGATGCGCAGAGCGTGATCGATGAATTGCTGGTTCGCTATGTCGAATCGCTGGTGTACCAGGCGGTCGCTGAAAACATGGCCTCCGAGCACTCGGCTCGCATGGTGGCCATGAAGGCGGCAACCGACAACGCCGGCAACGTGATCGACGAGCTGAAGCTCATCTACAACAAGACACGCCAGGCGGGCATTACCAAGGAACTGTCCGAAATCGTGTCGGGTGCGGCTGCGGCGGCTGGGGTCTGACAAGAAAACTTGCAATGGAAGGGGCCGCATTGCTGCCGCGACACCAGAAGTTCTGCTGAGGTCGCGTTATCACAGGCTTCGCAGTACAGGGACAGAAAAATGAAAAAGGTTATCGCGCTGGTCGCCGTGGCGGCAGCGCTCACGGCTTGTTCGAAGAAGGAAGAGGCGCCTGCAGCGCCGCCAGCACCGGCGCCTGCAGCGGCAGCTCCGGCAGAAGCCCCAGCCGCAGCGCCTGCGGCGGCTCCGGCCGAAGCACCCGCGGCGGCGCCTGCAGCAGCTCCGGCTGCCGCTCCGGCAGAAGCGGCGCCTGCTGCAGCACCGGCCCCGGCTGGCGAGCCAGCCAAGGCTGCGGAGGCGGAAAAGCCAGCTTCTGAAAAGAAGTGAAGCGCTGAAGATAGAAGTGCGGGAATGCTGGCGATAGCCGGCGTTCTTGCAAAAGCGTCTGACAACAGGGTCCGGGCGCTTCTGCAAGAAGTTATTTACGCAGTTTTTTGTTGAAGTAAGTGCCCGGTGGGCCCTGAACACGGTTTGGCGAGAGCCAGTGCAAGTTTGAGATCTTGAAGGAATCGAAAAATGGCTGAAGTGCAAGGCAAGATTGTTCAATGTATCGGCGCCGTGGTCGACGTGGAGTTCCCGCGCGACCAGATGCCGAAAATCTATGACGCCCTGAAGTTCGCTGGCAGCGCGCTGACGCTCGAAGTGCAGCAGCAGCTTGGCGACGGCGTGGTGCGTACCATTGCGCTCGGTTCGTCCGACGGCCTGCGCCGCGGCCTGATCGTGACCAACACGCAAGCCCCGATCACGGTGCCTGTGGGCAAGGGCACGCTCGGCCGCATCATGGACGTGCTCGGCGCGCCCATCGACGAACGCGGCCCGGTCGACCAGACGCTGACCGCGTCGATCCATCGCAAGGCACCGGCGTATGACGAACTGTCGCCTTCGCAAGACCTGCTGGAAACCGGCATCAAGGTGATCGACCTTGTGTGTCCGTTCGCCAAGGGCGGCAAGGTGGGCCTGTTCGGTGGCGCCGGCGTGGGCAAGACCGTGAACATGATGGAACTCATCAACAACATCGCCAAGGCTCACTCGGGTCTGTCGGTGTTCGCGGGTGTGGGTGAACGGACCCGCGAAGGCAACGACTTCTATCACGAGATGGCCGACTCCGGCGTCGTGAACCTGGAGAACCTGGCCGAGTCCAAGGTGGCCATGGTCTACGGCCAGATGAATGAACCCCCGGGCAACCGTCTGCGCGTGGCGCTGACCGGCCTGACCATTGCCGAGTCGTTCCGCGACGAAGGCCGTGACGTGCTGTTCTTCGTGGACAACATCTACCGCTACACGCTGGCCGGTACCGAAGTGTCGGCGCTGCTGGGCCGCATGCCTTCCGCCGTGGGCTACCAGCCGACGCTGGCCGAGGAAATGGGCCGCCTGCAAGAGCGGATCACGTCGACCAAGGTCGGCTCGATCACCTCGATCCAGGCCGTGTATGTGCCAGCCGACGACTTGACCGACCCGTCGCCCGCCACGACCTTCGCCCACCTGGATTCCACCGTGGTGCTGTCGCGTGACATCGCTTCGCTGGGTATCTACCCGGCCGTGGACCCGCTGGACTCGACCTCGCGCCAGCTCGACCCGAACGTGGTCGGCGAAGAGCACTACAACGTGGCCCGCGCCGTGCAAGGCACGCTGCAGCGCTACAAGGAACTGCGCGACATCATCGCGATTCTGGGCATGGACGAACTGGCACCGGACGACAAGCTGGCCGTGGCCCGCGCCCGGAAGATTCAGCGTTTCTTGTCGCAGCCGTTCCATGTGGCCGAAGTGTTCACCGGCTCGCCTGGCAAGTACGTGCCGCTGGCCGAAACCATCCGCGGCTTCAAGATGATCGTGAACGGCGAAGCCGACCACCTGCCGGAACAAGCGTTCTACATGGTGGGCGGTATCGACGAGGCTTTCGAGAAGGCGAAGAAGGTCGCGTAAAGCGGCGCATTCGACCGTCTGGCGTCGTTGCCGTGCTCGCCGTACTGTTGTACGGCTCCGCGCGGCGCCTAACCAGACGGCTGACTGCTTGCTTTCCGCACCCTTCTTCAATAAGGCAAAGGACAACCAATGGCAAACACCATTCATGTGGACGTGGTCAGCGCGGAAGAGCAGATCTTCTCGGGCGAGGCCAAGTTCGTCGCGCTGCCCGGTGAAGCCGGCGAGCTCGGCATCTATCCGCGCCACACGCCGCTGATCACGCGCATCCGCCCCGGCGCGGTGCGCATCGAGACCGCCGAGGGCGGCGAAGAGTTCGTGTTCGTCGCCGGCGGCATCCTGGAAGTGCAGCCGACTTCTGTCACCGTGCTGTCCGACACCGCGATCCGCGGCAAGGACCTGGATGAAGAGAAGGCGAACAAGTCCAAGGCCGCGGCCGAAGAGGCGTTGAAGAACGCGAAGAGCGACATCGACATCGCCATGGCGCAGTCGGAACTGGCCGTTATGGCCGCGCAGATCGCAGCGTTGCGCAAGTACCGCCAATCCAAGTAAGCGCAAGATTCGCGCTTTTCGCAAGGCCGCCTTCGGGCGGCTTTTTCACGTCTGGGTGACGGCTGGCGAGCATCGGTGCCCAGGGAGGCATCGATGAAAACAAGACACGGGGCTATTGCACCGGTGTGCACGGCAACGTGGGTAAAACGTGCTGCACAGCCGAACTCCCCGGCGACGAATGATCTTCAGACTGAAATAGACCAAAGATAGGCCTTGCCCGGCTGAAGCCAAGCTCCTAGTATCCGCCTTCGCCCGGCACGCAGATGCCGTGCAAGAACAACGACGGAGACAAGGTGCTGATGCGCTGGAGCGGGGTCACTGCCGATGAAATGCAGTTGCTGGAGGCGGCCTTCTGGTCGGCCGGTGGCTCGCGGCATGGCATGGCGGAACGCCTCGGCTTCTCCAAGAGCAAGACCAATACGCTGATCGCTGGCCTGATCGACCAGGGCATGCTGGCCGAGTACGGCCTGCAGCCTTCGTCGGGCGGCCGCCGTGCGGAAAACCTCCAGCTCAACGCCGGCCTCGGTGCGCTCATTGGTGTGGACATCGGCGCGACCAGCCTGGACGTGGCGATCCTGCGTCCCGACCTCACGCTGCTGGCGCAGCACGGCGAATCCGCAGACGTGCGGCAGGGCCCCGGCGTGGTGCTGGCGCGGGTTCGCGCGCTGATGCGGGAGCTGCTGGCGCAAGCCGGGCTCACGGCCAGGGATGTGCTGGGCGTCGGCATCGGGGTGCCGGGGCCGGTGAACTTCGCGATCGGGCAACTGGTCAGCCCGCCGCTGATGCCGGCCTGGGACAGCTTCTCGATTCGCGACTATCTGCGCGAGGAATGTGCCGCGCCGGTGTTCGTCGACAACGACGTCAACTTGATGGCGCTCGGCGAGTTGTGGCGGTTGCGCCGCTCGCTGAGCAATTTCCTGGTGATCAAGGTGGGTACGGGCATCGGTTGCGGCATCGTCTGCCATGGCGAGGTGTACCGCGGCGCCGCGGGTTCGGCCGGCGACGTGGGCCACATCTGCGTGGACCAGGAAGGGCCGCGTTGCCACTGTGGCAACGTGGGTTGCGTGGAGGCGATGGCGGCGGGACCGGCCATTACGCGCATGGCGGTCGAGGCGGCCCAGGCGGGCGAGAGCGCGGCGCTGGCCGCCTGCTTGCGCGAGAAGGGGCGTATCGAGGCCACCGATGTCGGCGAGGCGAGCCGCGCGGGGGATGCCGCAGCGAACGGCATCATCCAGCGTGCCGGCAACCTGATCGGTCAGATGCTGGCGTCGGTCGTCAACTTCTTCAATCCTTCGCATGTGTTCATCGGCGGCGGCATCACCGGCATCGGGCCGCTGTTCCTGGCGGCCGTGCGGCAGAGCGTGTACCAGCGTTCGCTGGCGCTGTCGACGCGGCACCTGGAGATCCAGTACACGCCGCTGGGCATGCAGGGCGGCGTGATCGGGGCCGGGGTGCTCGCGTTGCATGAGACGCTGAAGGTTCGGGGGGTGGCGCCGTGACGAACCGCCGCGGGTGCGTGCCCTTGGCCGCTGGAGCGACCGAATGAACGCCGTCGTCTCGCCGCAAACCGTGAAGCGCAGTGTCGCGGTCGAGTTCACCGACATCGTCAAGGCCTTCGGCCCGGTGCAGGTGCTGCATGGCGTGAGCTTCTCGCTTGCGCCGGGGCGCGTGTACGGGCTGCTGGGCGAGAACGGCGCGGGCAAGTCCACGATGATGAAGATCCTCGCCGGCTACGAGCAACCCACCGCCGGCAGCGTGAGCGTCAACGGCGCGGTTCAGCACTTCGCCAACTCGCGCGACGCCGAGGCGCTGGGCATCGTGCTGATCCACCAGGAGTTCAACCTGGCGGAAGACCTCAGCGTGGCGCAGAACATCTTTCTCGGCCACGAGAAGAAGAAGGGGTTCTGGCTCGACGACGCGGCGATGGAGCGCGAGTCCTCGGCGGCGCTGGCCGAGGTCGGGCTGAAGATCGACCCGCGCACAAAGGTGCGGCGCCTCATCGTCGCGGAGAAGCAGCTGGTCGAGATTGCCAAGGCGATCGCCAGGCACGCGCGGCTGTTGATCATGGACGAGCCGACCGCCACGCTCACGCCGGGGGAGACCGAGCGCCTGTTCAAGCTCATCGCGCAGTTGCGCGCGGACGGCGTCACCATCGTCTACATCTCGCACAAGCTCGACGAAGTGGAGCGCGTGACGGACGAGGTGATCGTGATGCGCGATGGCCGCTTCGTGGCGCGGGCGCCGACGGCCGATCTCACGCGGCAACAGATGGCGAACCTCATGGTCGGACGCGAACTGGCCGATCTCTTTCCGCCGCGCGACCTCGTGGCGCACGACGCCCCGCCCGCGATGCAGGTACGCGACTTCAGCGTGCCCGGATGGGCGCGGGAGGCGAGCTTCGAGGTGCGGCCGGGCGAGATCCTGGGCTTTGCCGGGCTGGTGGGCGCGGGGCGCACGGAACTGTTCGAAGGCCTGATGGGCCTGCGCCCGTCGAGCGGCGACGTGCAGATCCTCGGCAAGCCGGTGCGCCTGCGCAATCCGCGCGATGCGGCGCGGCACGGCTTCACCTACCTGAGCGAGGACCGCAAGGGCAAGGGCCTGCACGTGAACTTCGGGCTGCGCCAGAACCTCACGCTGATGGCGCTGGAGCAATACGCCCGCCCATGGCTGCGGCCCGATGCGGAACGCGCGGCGCTCGGCCAGGCGGTGAAGGACTACGGCATCCGCACCGGAACGCTGGAGGCGAAGGCGTCGTCGCTGTCGGGCGGCAACCAGCAGAAGCTCGCGCTGGCCAAGGTGCTGCAGCCGAAGCCGAGGATCGTGGTGCTGGACGAACCGACGCGCGGCGTCGACGTCGGCGCCAAGCGCGACATCTATTTCCTGATCCAGCGACTGGCCCGCGAAGGGCTCGCCGTGATCGTCGTCTCGTCGGAGTTGATGGAACTGATCGGCCTGTGCCACCGCGTCGCGGTGATGCGCGCGGGCCGGATCGTCGCCACGCTGGACGCGGACCATCTCACCGAAGAGGGGCTGATCGCTCATGCCACCGGAACAAACTAAAGAGTCCGAGGGCGCCCAGCACCGCGCCGAGGCCAAGCCGCGCTGGACCGAGCACCTGCGCGGCATCGGGCCGGTCGCGGGGCTGGTGCTGCTCTGCATCGCCGGCACGCTGCTCAACAGCGACTTCGCGACGCCAGATAACGTGATGAACGTGCTCACCCGTACGGCCTTCATCGGGATCATCGCGGTGGGCATGTGCTTCGTGATCATCTCGGGCGGCATCGACTTGTCGGTGGGCTCGATGGCGGCGCTGATCGCGGGGAGCGTGATCATGTTCATCAATTGGGCGGGACCGGCGACGGGCTCGCCGCTGATGGCGGTGGTGCTGGGCGCGGGGCTGGCGGTGGTGCTGGGTGCGCTGTTCGGGCTGACGCACGGGCTGCTGATCACCAAGGGGCGGATCGAGCCCTTCATCGTGACGCTGGGCACGCTGGGGATCTTTCGGGCATACCTCACGTACTTTGCGAACGGCGGCGCGCTGACGCTGGACAACGATCTGTCGGACCTCTACGCGCCGGTCTATTACGCGAGCCTCGCGGGGATTCCGATTCCGGTGTGGGTGTTCGTCATCGTCGCGGTGGTGGGCGCGCTGATCCTCAACCGCACGGCCTACGGGCGCTACGTCCAGGCCATCGGGTCCAACGAGCAGGTCGCGCGCTACGCCGCCGTCGACGTGGACCGGGTGAAGATCCTGACCTACGTGCTGCTCGGCGTCTGCGTGGGTGTTGCGACGCTGCTTTACGTGCCGCGCCTGGGCTCCGCATCGCCGACCACCGGGCTGCTGTGGGAGTTGGAAGCCATCGCGGCCGTGATCGTCGGCGGCACCGCGCTCAAGGGCGGCGCAGGCAGCATCACCGGCACGGTGATCGGCGCAATCCTGCTCTCGGTCATCAGCAACATCCTGAACCTCACCAGCATCATCAGCGTGTACCTCAACGCTGCGGTGCAGGGCTTCGTGATCATCATCGTCGCGTTCCTGCAGCGCGGTCGTCGCTAGTTCGTTCCCGTCGTTCCAACCACCCCTAGGAGACATCCCGCATGACATCCATCACCCGTCGCATCGCACTCACCGCCGTCGCGGCCGCTGCGTTCGCCAGCCTGCCGGCGCTGGCCGCCGAGAAGGTCAATCTCGGCGTGTCGATCCCGGCCGCCACGCACAGCTTCATGGGCGGCATCAACTACTGGGCCAACCAGGCGAAGAAGGACCTGGAGAAGGCCAACCCGGACCTGAAGATCACGATCAAGACGGCGGCCAACGCCGGCGAGCAGGCGAACCAGCTGCAGGACCTGTCGACCGTGACCAAGATCAACGCGCTGGTCGTGTTCCCGTTCGAATCGGCCGCGCTGACCAAGCCGGTGGCGCAGGTGAAGGCCAAGGGCGCCTACGTGACGGTGGTCGACCGCGGCCTGACCGACACCAGTGCGCAAGACGCCTACGTGGCCGGCGACAACACGGCCTTCGGCAAGATCCCGGCCGAGTACATCGTCAAGCAGCTGGGCGGCAAGGGCAACGTGGTGGCGCTGCGCGGCATCGCGACCACGCTCGACAACGAACGCATGGATGCCTTCAACTCGGTGCTCAAGGGCAGCCCCGACGTGAAGCTGCTCGACGCCAAGTACGCCAACTGGAACCGCGACGATGCCTTCAAGGTGACGCAGGACTACCTCACGCGCTTCAAGAGCATCGACGCGATCTGGGCCGCCGACGACGACATGGCGGTGGGCGTGCTGAAGGCCATCGAACAGGCCAAGCGCGACGACATCAAGGTCATCTTCGGCGGCGCCGGTGCGAAGGACATGGTCAAGACCATCATGGACGGCAAGGACAAGCGCATCACGGCCGACGTGAGCTACTCGCCGAAGTTCATCTACGACGCGATCAAGCTGACGGCCGAAGCGCGGCTGAAGGGCGAGAAGCTGCCGGCGACCACGATCATTCCGTCGGTGCTGATCACGAAGGACAACGCCAAGGAGTTCTATCACCCCGATTCGCCGTTCTGAGCGATCGCTCCCCGGTATTGCTCCCTCTCCCGGAGGGAGAGGGGCCAGACAACTTCCAGACCTTGGGCCCATCCATGAGCACTTCAACTTCCCCGCGCAAGCTGCGCTACGCCATGGTCGGCGGCGGGCGCGATGCGTTCATCGGCGCGGTCCATCGCCATGCGATCGCGCTGGACGGGCAGGCCGAGTTCGTGGCGGGCGCGTTGTCCTCCACGCCGGACAAGGCGCGCGCCTCCGGCCGCGACTTGCTGTTGGCCGACGACCGCAACCATGGCGACTGGCAATCGTTGCTCGCCGACGAGTTGAAGCGCCCGGCCGACCAACGCATCGACTTCGTGGCGATCGTCACGCCCAACCATGTGCACTACCCGGTGGCGCAGGCTTTCGTCGACGCGGGCTTTCACGTGGTGTGCGACAAGCCGCTGGTGCACACCTGCGTGCAGGCCGATGCGCTCGTGGCGGCGGTGCAAAGGCAAGGAACGGTCTTCGGCGTCACCTACAACTACACCGGCTATCCGATGGTGCGGCAGGCCCGCGCGATGGTGCAGGCCGGCGAGATCGGCGAGGTGCGCAAGGTCGTCGTCGAATACAACCAGGGCTGGCTGGCATCTCACCTGGAAGGCACCGGCAACAAGCAGGCCGACTGGCGCACCGACCCGGCGCGCAGCGGCGCGGCGGGGGCCATCGGCGACATCGGCTCGCACGCCGAGAACCTCGTCGCCACGGTGACCGGGCTGGAGATCGAAAGCCTCTGCGCCGACCTCACGCGCTTCGTGCCGGGCCGCGCGCTGGACGATGACGGCAGCCTGTTGCTGCGCTTCAAGGGTGGGGCGCGCGGCGTGCTGATCGCCTCGCAGATCAACGCGGGGCTGGAGAACGACCTGCGGCTGCGCGTGTCGGGCTCGCTCGGCACGCTGGTCTGGCGCCAGGAGCAGCCGAGCCGTCTCGAGCACCTGCCGCACGACGGACCGCTTCGCATCTACACGCGCGGCGCGTCGTGGCTGCATCCGGCGGCGCAGCGCGCAAGCCGCATTCCGGCCGGGCATCCGGAAGGCTTCATCGAGGCCTTTGCCAATGTGTATGCCGGCGTCATCGCCGACATCCGCGCCAGGCTGGACGGCAGCCAGGCCGACCCGCTGGTCGCCGACTATCCACACGTGGAAGACGGTGCGCGCGGCGTGCGCTTCATCGAGCGCACGGTGGCGTCCGCGGCGAGCGAGGCCAAGTGGACACCCTGGGCCGGCTGAACCGCCGCATCCGCTGAGGCGCGCTGTGGCACGTGGCCACTGCGGCGGGCGGGCGTATGCCGATTGCGCTATATCGGTGCGCGACGCGGCGCTGTACAAGCCCAGCATGCTTGCGCCTTCCCCGTTTCCGACCCTGAAAAAGCCGCTGACCTGCGTCGCGCTCTGCCTGCTCTGCGGCAGCGCGCTTGCCGCTTCGCCCACCGACTATCCGCCGCGCAAGCCCGGGCTCTGGGAGATGAGCTTGCAGACCGGTGGGGCCACCGGCGCGAAGACGCTCGCGGCGCACGTCACCCAGCAATGCATCGACACCGCGAGCGACAAGGCGATGCGCGAGATGGGCATGGGCATCGGCGAGAAGATGTGCAGCAAGCAGGAAATGCGGGCCGAGGGCGGCGGCTTCGTCGTCGATTCGGTGTGCCGCATCGACCTGGGCAGCGGCACCGCCAGCACCGCGACCACGCACGGCGTGATCAGCGGCGACTTTGGTTCCGCCTACCGCATGGTCATGCGTTCCACCTACGACCCGCCGATGATGGGCCGGACCCAGGGCGAGACCGTCATGGAAGCCAAGTGGCTCGGCCCCTGCAAGGCCGGCCAGAAGCCAGGCGACATGGTCATGCCGGGCGGGCAGACGATGAACGTGCTGGAAATGATGAAGCAGCAGCCGAAGAAGTAACGAGGCCGCGCCCGTATTCCGCTCAACCCATCAGGCTGACGTGGGCAGACACCACCCGCCAGCCTTCGGGCATGCGCACCCAGGTCTGGCTTTGCCGGCCGATGCGGTCGCTGCCGGCGCGCCTGAACTCGACGTTGGTCACGGCGAAGTCCTGGCCGAAGCTGGTGACCGAGGTGGCGGTGATCTCGCGCTCGAGGTTCACCGCCGGCCGGCCCTTGCGGAAATCGCGGATCGCGTCGTAGCCGTAGAGGTTCTCGCTCGCGCCATAGCGCAGCGTGTGGGGGGAGTTCCAGAACAGCATGTCGAGCACGGGCACGTCATTGCTCACGAGCGCTTGCTGGTATTGCGCGAAGACGGCTTCGACTTCGGCGAGGACGTCGGGGAGATTGATGGCGGTCATGGCGGCAGCGTAGTGCAAGTTGCATGCCGAATGGCTTCGCCACGTCGCCGATCCATCGGCGGTAGCGCTAACGCGTCGGTAGAATCGCAAGAATGAGCAGTTCCGCCAGCCCCACACGACGTCCTCGGCGCGGCAGCGGCGCCGTCACCCTGCATGACGTGGCCAAGCTGGCCGGCGTGGCGCCGATCACCGCCTCGCGGGCCTTGAGCAAGCCTTCGCAGGTGTCCGCGGACGTGCTGCGCAAGGTGACCGATGCGGTGAGCCGCACCGGATATGTGCGCAACGTGCTGGCCGGCGGCCTGGCGTCGGCGCGCAGCCGGCTGGTGGCCGCGGTGGTTCCGACCATCTCCGGGCCGGTGTTCCAGCAGACGGTGCAGGCGCTCACCGATGCGCTGGCGGCGCACGGCTACCAACTGATGCTCGGCCAGAGCGGGTACGTCGATTCACGCGAGGACGCGCTGCTCGAAGCCATCATCGGGCGGCGGCCCGACGGCATCGTCCTGACCGGCATCGTGCATTCGGCCGAGGGGCGCAAACGGCTGATGGCCGCGGGCATTCCGGTGGTGGAGACCTGGGACCTGACGCCCACGCCGCTCGACATGCTGGTGGGCTTCTCCCACGCCGAGGTAGGGCGCGCGGTGGCCGGATTCCTCGTTGCGAAGGGGCGCAAGTCGCTTGCGGTGGTGGCTGGCGATGACGAGCGTTCGATCCGGCGGCTGGCCGCCTTCCGGGAAGCGGCCCAGGCCGCCGGCCGGGGCGAGGTGCCGGTGGTGCGGATGCCCGCGCCGACCACGCTCAAGAGCGGCCGGATCGCGCTGGGCGAGTTGCTGGCACGCAGCCCCTCCGTCGACGCGGTGTTCTGCAGTTCCGACCTGCTCGCGCTCGGCGTGATGACAGAGGCGCAGTCGCGCGGCATCGCGGTGCCCGGCCGGCTGGCCGTGGTCGGCTTCGGTGACCTGGAGTTCTCGGCCGACCTGCATCCCGCGCTGACCACGGTCCGCATCGATGGCACCGCGATAGGGCGCCAGGCCGCCCAGTTCATCGTCGACCGGGCCGAAGGGCACGAGATCGCGCAGCGGGTGGTCGACGTCGGTTTTTCCATCGTCGAGCGCGAAAGCGCCTGAGTCTCCTTCAACCAGGTGACCGAAGGACTTGACGGCATGAACGGTAGCGCTATCATTCAATCTTCGACAAATAGATAGCGCTACCAAACCGAGATCGGCGCGAATTTCCAGGAGACAAGCTCATGAAGCAAGCAATCGCGGCGCTCGCCATCGGCGTGGCAACCGCCACAGGCGCCTTCGCCCAGGCTTGGCCCAGCAAGCCGGTGACCATCGTCGTGCCGTTCCCGGCCGGCGGTTCGACCGACATGGTGGGCCGCGCGATCGGCACCAGGCTCGGCGCGAAATTCGGTCAGTCCTTCGTGGTCGACAACAGGGCCGGCGCGACCGGCACCATCGGCGCCACGCAGGTCAAGCGCGCCGCGCCCGACGGCTACACCTTCCTCGTGACCTCGCTGGGCCCGCTGGTGATCGCGCCGCACCTGATCAAGGGCATGCAGTACGACGCGCTCAAGGACTTCGACCCGATCACCGTCGCCGTGCAGGCGCCCAACGTGCTGGTGGTGCCGGCCAATTCGGCGATGAACAGCGTGGCCGACGTCATCGCCAACGAGAAAAAGAACCCCGGCAAGATGACCTTCGCCTCGTCGGGCAACGGCTCCAGCGACCACCTCACGGCGGAGGTGTTCTGGCAGCAGACCGGCACGACCGGCCTGCACGTGCCGTACAAGGGTGGGGCGCCGGCCATCACCGACCTGCTGGGCGGCCAGGTCGATGCGTCGTTCCAGAACGTCAACGCCGTCGTGCAGAACATCAAGGCCGGCAAGCTCAAGGCGCTGGCCGTCACGGGCGACAAGCGCTCGCCGGTGCTGCCCGACGTGCCGACCCTCGGCGAAGCGGGCGTGAAGGGCGTCGACGTCTATTCCTGGCAGGCGCTGGTCGCGCCCAAGGGACTGCCGGCGGACATCAAGGCGCAGATGCACGAAGCCACTGTCGCCGCGCTCAACGATCCGGGCGTGAAGCAGCAGTTCTCGGCCATCGGGCTCGAGGTCGTCGCCAACACGCCGGCGCAGTTCGCCACGTTTCAGCAGGCCGAGTACGCGCGCTGGAAGAAGGTGATCGAGATCGGAAAGATCACGGCGGATTGAGTGTTGCTCCGCCCCAGCTTGGCCTCACTGCGCGTGGAGCGCCCACCCCCACCGGAGGCGACACCGACGGGTCGGCAACGCCGGCTCCGCAGTTGCGCTTGGCTCGTCCCCAAGTCGCCGCGCACTTCGCGTATCTGCTCCCACCCCGTACCGGGGGCGACACCGGTCGCCCGGCAAGCCGGTCCCGGGGAGTCTCACGAATCTTGATCGCGCTCGTCGAGATGCGCTTGCCCGACGAATCTGATTGCGCTTGATTCGGGCTCCCATTACTGTCACACCCCCACGTAGAACCATGAACGCACCCGCTTCCTCAGCCACCCCCGTCATCACCGAGTTGCGCGTGATTCCCGTCGCGGGCCGCGACAGCATGTTGCTCAACCTGAGCGGCGCGCACGGGCCGTTCTTCACGCGCAATCTGCTGATCCTCACCGACAGCTCGGGCAACACCGGCGTCGGTGAAGTGCCGGGTGGCGAGAGGATCCGGCAGACGCTGGAGGACGCGCGCGAGTTGATCGTCGGCCAGCCGCTCGGCTCGCAGCAACGGCTGGTGCAGGAGGTGCAGCAGAAGTTCGCCGACCGCGACAGCGGCGGGCGCGGCTTGCAGACCTTTGACCTGCGCATCGCGATCCACGCGGTGACGGCCATCGAGTCGGCGCTGCTCGACCTTCTGGGCAAGCACCTCGGCGTGCCGGTCGCGGCGCTGCTCGGCGAAGGCCAGCAACGCGAGGCGGTCGAGATGCTCGGCTACCTGTTCTACGTCGGCGACAAGGCGAAGACCGACCTGCCCTATGCCAGCGACCCGGGCGCGGACAACGACTGGTTCCGCCTGCGCCATGAAGCGGCCATGACGCCCGACGCCATCGTCAAGCTGGCAGAGGCCGCCCACGCGCGCTACGGCTTCAACGACTTCAAGCTGAAGGGCGGCGCGCTGCGTGCGGAAGAAGAGATCGAGGCCATCGTCGCGTTGCACGAGCGTTTTTCGCAGGCACGCGTCACGCTGGACCCGAACGGCGGCTGGCTGCTGAAGGACGCGATCCGCCTGATGCGCGACATGCGCGGCGTGGTCGCCTATGCCGAGGACCCTTGCGGCGCCGAGGAAGGCTTTTCGGGCCGCGAAGTGATGGCCGAGTTCCGCCGCGCCACCGGCCTGCCGACGGCCACCAACATGATCGCCACCGACTGGCGACAGCTCAGCCATGCGCTGGCGCTGCAATCGGTCGACATCCCGTTGGCCGACCCGCACTTCTGGACCATGGCCGGCTCGGTGCGCGTGGCGCAGACCTGCCGCGACTGGGGCCTGACCTGGGGCTCGCATTCGAACAACCACTTCGACGTTTCGCTGGCCATGTTCACCCACGTCGGCGCTGCCGCGCCCGGTCGCGTCACCGCGATCGACACGCACTGGATCTGGCAGGACGGCCAGCGCCTGACCAAGGAGCCGCTGCAGATCGTCGGTGGCCTGGTGCAGGTGCCGAAGAAGCCGGGCCTGGGCGTCGAGCTCGACATGGTGGAGGTCGAGAAGGCGCACCAGCTCTACAAGGAACACGGGCTCGGGTCGCGCGATGATGCGATCGCCATGCAGTTCCTCGTGCCGGGCTGGAAGTTCGATCCGAAACGCCCCGCACTCGACCGCTGATTTCAACCCCAACACAACCAAAAGGCTCGCCATGAGAGAAAACCGCTTGCGCACACTCTGGAAATCCGGCGGCGCCGCCATCAATGGATGGCTGGCCATTGCCAACAGCTTCTCGGCCGAGACGATGGCGCACCAGGGATGGGACTCGCTGACCATCGACCTGCAGCACGGCGTGGTCGACTACCAGGCCATGATCCCGATGCTGCAGGCGATCTCCACCACCGACACCGTGCCTGTCGTGCGCGTGCCCTGGCTGGACCCGAGCGCGCTCATGAAGACGCTGGACGCCGGCGCTTCCGCCGTCATCTGCCCGATGATCAGCACGCGCGAAGAGGCGCAGAAGCTGGTCGCCTACACGCACTACGCGCCGCGCGGCACGCGCAGCTTCGGCCCGATCCGCGCGCTGCTCTACAGCGGCGCCGACTACGCCACGCATGCCAACGACTCCATCGTCACTTTCGCGATGATCGAGACCGCGCAGGCGCTCGACAACCTCGACGCGATCATGTCGGTCGAAGGGCTCGATGCGGTCTACATCGGGCCGTCGGACCTGTCGCTGGCCCTGGGCTGCCGGCCGGTGTTCGACGACGTCGACCCGAAGGCACAGGAAGCCATCGACCACATCCTCGAACGCGCCAAGGCCCATGGCCTGGTCGCCGGCATCCACAACGGCACGCCCGAAGGCGCGATGAGCCGCATCGCCAAGGGCTTCCAGTTCGTCACCGTCAGCTCGGACGCGCGGCTCATGGCTGCGGGCTCGCAGGCGGTCTTGTCGAAGATGCGCGCCGAGCCGGTCGTCGCAACCTCGTCCGGCTCCTCCACTTACTGAACCCAGAAGGAACAACACATCATGAAGATCGGTTTCATCGGCCTCGGCATCATGGGCGCACCCATGGCCCTGCACCTCGTCAACGGCGGCCACCAGCTCTACTACGTCAAGCGCAGCAAGGTGAACGCAGAGATCGCGGCGAGCAATGCCGTGGCCTGCGCCTCCGCCAGGGAAGTCGCGCAGCAGGCCGAGGTCATCATCCTGATGGTGCCGGACACGCCCGACGTGCAGGCGGTGCTGTTCGGCGAGGGCGGCGTTGCCGAGGGCCTGTCGAAGGGCAAGACCGTGATCGACATGAGCAGCATCTCGCCGATCGAGACCAAGGCCTTCGCGAAGAAGATCGCCGATCTGGGCTGCGACTACCTCGACGCGCCGGTCTCCGGTGGCGAAGTGGGCGCCAAGGCCGCGAGCCTGACCATCATGGTCGGCGGCACCGAGGAAGCCTTTGCCAAGGCCAAGCCGCTGTTCGAGCTGATGGGCAAGAACATCACGCACGTCGGCGGCGTCGGCGACGGGCAGACCACCAAGGTGGCCAACCAGATCATCGTGGCGCTGAACATCGCCGCCGTGGGCGAGGCATTGCTGTTCGCGAGCAAGGCCGGCGCCGACCCGGCGAAGGTGCGGCAGGCGCTGATGGGCGGCTTTGCCTCGTCGCGCATCCTCGAAGTGCACGGCGAACGCATGATCAAGCGCACCTTCAATCCGGGTTTCCGCATCGCGCTGCACCAGAAGGACCTGGCCCTCGCGCTGTCGGGTGCCAAGGCCATCGGCGTCGCATTGCCGCAGACGGCTTCCGCCGCGCAACTCATGGGCGCCTGCGCCGCCAACGGCTGGGACCAGCTCGACCATTCGGCGCTGGTCAAGGCGCTGGAACTGATGGCTTCGCACGAGGTCGCGCAAGGCTGAGCCGCGAAGACCTGCAAGCGCCCGCCGGGTGGGCGGGTTTCCCTCGAAAAACAAGACGGAGACAGACAAATGCAAGATGACACTGGCCTTCAGGCGCGCCGCGGCTTCCTCAAGTCGGCGGCCGGCGCGGGACTCGCGGCGCTGGGCGGCCTGGCCGGCGCGCAGTCCTTCGACTTCAAGCCGGCGCAACGCTACCCCGACCCGGCGGTGCTGATCCTCGACCCGAGCTTTGCCAAGTACCGGCTCTACAGCAGCACGGTCGAGCAGGTCGGCACCGGCATGCGCTGGGCCGAAGGGCCGGTGTACTTCCCGGAAGGCGGCTACCTCCTGTGCAGCGACATCCCGAACAACCGCCTCATGAAGTTCGACGAGAAGACGGGCAAGTTCAGCGTGCACAAGGAGAACGTCAACTATGCCAACGGCAACACGCGCGACCGACAGGGCCGCCTGGTCACCTGCGAGCACTCGGTGACGCGGCGCATCGTGCGCACCGAGAAGAATGGCCAGGTGACGGTGCTGGCCGACAAGTTCGAGGGCAAGCGCCTCAACGCGCCGAACGACATCGTGGTGAAGTCCGACGACACCATCTGGTTCACCGATCCGATCTTCGGCATCGGTGGCGAGTGGGAGGGTGCGCGCGGTACATCCGAGCAGGCCACGACCAACGTCTATCGCCTCGCACCAGACGGCAACCTGACGGCCGTCATCACCGACCTGCTGAATCCGAACGGCATCGCCTTCTCGCCCGACGAGAAGAAGCTTTACGTGGTCGAGTGGAAGGGCACGCCCAACCGCAGCATCTGGAGCTATGACGTGGGCGCCGACGGCAGCGTGTCGGGCAAGACCAAGCTGATCGACGCGGGCGGCCCGGCGTCCATCGACGGCTTCCGTGTCGACCGCGACGGCAACCTCTGGTGCGGCTGGGGCTACACCGGCGCCTTCGCGCCCGAGGCCACCGACGTGCCCGGCGGCATGAAGGCGCACCAGCCGCTGGCCAGGCCGGAAGACATGGACGGCGTGAAGGTGTTCAGCCCGCAAGGCAAGCCGATCGGCTTCATCCGCCTGCCCGAACGCTGCGCCAACCTGGAGTTTGGCGGGCCCAAGCGCAACCGGCTGTACATGGCGAGCAGCCATTCGCTGTACGCGCTCTACGTGGAGTCGCACGGGGCGGTTTGAGACGCCTTAAAACCGACGCAGCCGTTACAGTTCACCGTGGTGAACAACGGTGAAAGGAGTCGGCGTGAAGAAGTGGTTCGTGTCGATGTGCCTGGCTTGCGCCGGGGTGGGCGCATGCGCTGAAACCGCATGGTTCACCGTGGTGGGCAATCCGCAATCGCCCGACGTGGACACGGTGCAGGTCGATCCCGTGGCCCTGACGCTGCCCAGCGGCGTGAAGAACATGTACATGCGGGTCAACCGGTCGAAGCGCCGGCTCAACTGGGACAAGCTGCCCTACCGTTCCTACGAGGCCCGGGTCGCCTTCGATTGCCGCGCGAACAAGGCCAGCTACATCATCGCGACCTTCTACCCCGAGCCCTTGTGGACCGGCCTGCCGGCCATCACCACCGAGTACACGACCGAGCCGAAGCCGATGCAGTTCCTCGACGTCGAGCCGAACCCGACCGACCGCATCATTCGGGCGGCCTGCCGCAGCGGCCCGACGTAGTCCGCTGCCCACAGCGCTTCGCGGCGCCCCGTTCCGTGCGCGCACGCGTGCGGCGGCCTACGATGGCACGCCATGAACGAGCCGCTGAACGAGCCGATGACCGAGCCGACGACCGAGCCGATGACCGAGCCCACCGCGCCATCCGGCAGTTCCGCCTCGCGTCCCGGCGATCTCGTCGTCGCGCGGCCCGAGGGCCTGTACTGCCCGCCCGGCGATTTCTACATCGACCCCTGGCGCCCGGTCGGGCGCGCCGTCATCACGCATGCGCACTCCGACCATGCGCGCGTCGGCCACGGGCACTACCTCGCGCAGGCCGACAGCGAAGGCACCCTGCGCAGCCGACTCGGCGCTGACATCCAGCTGCAGACGCTCGCCTATGGCGAGGCAATCGAGCACCACGGCGTGCGCGTGTCGCTGCATCCGGCCGGCCACGTACTGGGCTCGGCGCAGGTGCGACTTGAACATGGCGGTCGCGTGTGGGTGGCGTCCGGCGACTACAAGACCGAGCCCGACGGCACCTGCCCGCCCTTCGAGCCGGTGCCCTGCGACACCTTCATCACCGAATCCACCTTCGGCCTGCCGATCTACCGTTGGCCGACGCAAGCCGTGCTGTTCGCCGAGATCGACGACTGGTGGCGGCGCAATGCGGAGGAGGGCCGGGCGTCGGTGCTGTTCTGCTATGCCTTCGGCAAGGCGCAGCGCATCCTGCATGGGGTGGACGCGTCAATCGGGCCGATCGTCGTGCATGGCGCGGTCGAACCGCTGAACGCGGTGTACCGCGCGGCCGGCGTGGCGCTGCCGCCGACGGTGCGCGTGACCGACGCCGGCGTCGACGCGGCGATGCTCAAGCGTGCGCTGGTGCTGGCGCCGCCCTCGGCGCAGGGCACGCCATGGATGCGGCGCTTCGGCAACTATGCGGATGCCTTTGCCAGCGGCTGGATGCAGTTGCGTGGGACGCGGCGCCGGCGCGGCGTCGACCGGGGCTTCGTGATGAGCGACCACGCCGACTGGCCCGGCTTGCAGCTGGCCATCGCCGGCACCGGTGCCGAGCGCGTGCTGGTGACGCACGGCAGCGTGGCGGTGATGGTGCGCTGGCTCTGCGAGAACGGGCTCGATGCGCAAGGCTTCAAGACCGAGTACGGCGATGAAGACGTGGCGGACCGGGCGGAGGCGGCATTGGGATCGGGATCGGGAGCGGGAGCGGACTTGGCCGTACGCGAAGGACGCGAAGGTTCCGCGAAGGACGCGAAAGAACAGCCATGAAAAGGTTTGCGGCGCTGTATCGCGAACTGGACGCGACCACGTCGAGCCTTGGCAAGCAGGCCGCGCTGCAGCGCTACCTGCGCGTCGCGGCACCGCAGGACGCGGCCTGGGCCGTGTACTTCCTCGCGGGCGGCAAGCCGCGCCAGCTCGTGCCGGTGAAGCTGCTGCGCCTGCTCGCGCAGGAGGCGGCCGGCCTGCCGGAGTGGCTCTTCGACGAAAGCTACGAGGCGGTGGGCGATCTGGCCGAAACCATCGCGTTGCTGCTGCCGCCACCCTCGGAACAACACGACCTCGGCCTGGCGACCTGGGTCGAGCAACACCTGCTGCCGCTGCGCAAGACCGCGCCGGAGCAACTCGCCGACACGCTGCGCGCGCAGTGGCGACAACTCGCGCCGGACGAGCGGCTGGTGTACTTCAAGCTCATCACCGGCGCCTTCCGCGTCGGCGTGTCGAAGCTGCAGGTGACGCAGGCGCTGGCGGCCGTGGGCGGCATCGATGCCAAGCGCGTCGCGCAGCGGCTGATGGGCTACACGCACATCGGCGGGCAGCCGACCGCGAAAGACTATGCCGCGCTGATTGCAGCCGAGAGCGACGGCGAACAGAACCAGAAGACCAGCGGCCAGCCGTATCCCTTCTTCCTCGCGCATCCCTTCAACGTGGGGATCGAGCAGTTCGACGCACTGCTCGGGCCGCCCGCCGACTGGATCGTCGAATGGAAATGGGACGGCATCCGCGCGCAGCTCGTGAAGCGTGCCGGCGCGGTGTGGCTGTGGTCGCGCGGCGAGGAACTGGTGACGGACCGCTTCCCGGAACTCGCGACCATGGGCGAGGCATTGCCCGATGGCACCGTGCTGGACGGGGAGATCGTCGTATGGCGCGGCGATGAGACTTCCCCTGCGGGCGAAGGTCGCGTGCAGCCCTTTGCGGAGTTGCAGCGTCGCATCGGCCGCAAGACGCTCGGCGCAAAGCTGCTACGCGACATACCCGTCGTATTGCTCGCCTACGACCTGCTCGAATGGCAGGGCCAGGACTTGCGCGCGCTGCCGCAGGACGAGCGCCGCGCGTTGCTCGATGAACTGGTCGCGCAGCTGCGGCATCCGCAACTCATCGCGAGCCCGATGCTCACCGACGCAAGCTGGGCCGACCTGGCGCGCAAAAGGGAGGCCGCGCGCCAGATGGGCGTCGAAGGGATGATGCTGAAGCAGCGCCGCGCCGCGTATGGCGTGGGCCGCACCAAGGACGTCGGTACCTGGTGGAAGTGGAAGATCGATCCGCTCAGCATCGACGCGGTGCTGATCTATGCGCAGCGCGGCCACGGGCGTCGCGCGAGCCTCTACAGCGACTACACCTTCGCGGTGTGGGACGCAGCGCCGGGGCAGGAGGACCGCAAGCTGGTGCCGTTTGCCAAGGCGTACTCGGGCTTGACCGATGCGGAGATGGGCCGCGTCGATGCGGTCATCCGCAAGACCACTGTCGAGAGCTTCGGCCCGGTGCGCAGCGTGCGGCCGACGCTTGTGTTCGAGCTGGGGTTCGAAGGCATCGCGCGCAGCACGCGGCACAAGAGCGGCATCGCGGTGCGCTTTCCGCGCATGCTGCGGTGGCGAGAAGACAAGCCGGTGGAGGAGGCGGACACGCTCGACACGCTGGCCGCGTTGCTGCCGCCTGCTGCGGGAGCGGGAGTGGACACGGGCACGGGCACGAGCGCGGGCACGCGTCGGCGTGGCGCCGTGCAATCCGCGGACGATTCTCCCGATCCCGGCCTGTTGCCGGAGGACGAAGGCGCCTCGCCGTGAAGCAGGCCGATCTGCTCGCATGGTTTGCCTCGCGTGGTTGGAAGCCCTTCAAGTTCCAGCGCGACGTGTGGAAGGCCATCGCCGATGGACACTCCGGCCTGCTGCATGCGACCACCGGGGCGGGCAAGACGTACGCGGTGTGGCTTGGCGCACTGAAGGCTTTCGGCAAGGCGCCCGCGGCAACGCCGACCGCAGCCGGCACTCCATCTGCAACCACCACCACCAGAAAGTCAGCGCCACCCCTCACCGTGCTCTGGCTCACCCCCATGCGCGCCCTCGCCGCCGACACGCTGCGCGCCCTGCAGCAACCGCTCGAAGCGCTCCAACCCGACTGGACCTCCGGCGCCCGCAGCGGCGACACGCCCTCCGGCGAGCGCAGCGCGCAGAACACGCGCCTGCCGACAGTGCTCGTCACCACGCCCGAAAGCCTCTCCGTCCTGCTCTCCCGCGCCGACGCCAGGGACGTGCTCGACACCGTGCGGATGGTCGTCGTCGACGAGTGGCACGAGCTGCTCGGCAACAAGCGCGGCGTCCAGGTGCAGCTGGCGCTCGCGCGCCTGCGCCGCTGGAATCCGGCGCTGTGCGTGTGGGGCATGTCGGCCACGCTCGGCAACCTGCCCGCGGCCATGCGCACCCTGCTCGCCGGCCAAGAAGGCGTGATGGTGCAGGGCGAGGTGCCGAAGGACCTGGTCATCGATTCCCTGCTGCCCGGCCGTGCCGAACGCTTCCCCTGGGGCGGCCACCTGGGCCTGACGATGCTGCCGCAGGTCATCGACGAGATAGCAGGAAGCAGCACCACGCTGGTCTTCACCAACACGCGATCGCAGTCGGAGATCTGGTACCAGGCCATGCTCGAAGCCAGGCCCGAATGGGCCGGCGTGATCGCGCTGCACCATGGCTCGCTCGACCGCGCCGTGCGCGAGTGGGTCGAGGCCGGACTGAAGAAGGGCGAGCTGCGCGCCGTGGTCTGCACGTCGAGCCTCGATCTGGGCGTGGACTTCCTGCCGGTCGAGCGCGTGCTGCAGATCGGCTCGCCCAAGGGCGTGGCGCGGCTGCTGCAGCGGGCGGGGCGCTCCGGCCACGCGCCCGGTCGTCCGTCGCGCATCACGCTGGTGCCGACGCACAGCATCGAGATGGTCGAGGGCGCCGCCGCGCGCGCGGCCATCGCGGCCGGCCACATCGAGGCGCGCAGCACGCCGATCCAGCCGCTCGACGTGCTGGTGCAGCACCTGGTCACCGTGGCGCTCGGCGGCGGCTTCAGGCCCGACGACCTGTACGACGAAGTGCGCGAGACGGCGGCCTACGAACACCTCGGCCGCGCGAGCTGGGACTGGTGCCTGTCCTTCGTCACGCAAGGCGGTCCGTCGCTCGCGGCCTACCCCGACTACCACCGCGCCGTGCCCGACGCCGAAGGCATCTGGCGCGTGCCCGACACGCGGCTGGCCAGGCGTCATCGCATGAACATCGGCACCATCGTCAGCGACGCGAGCATGGCGGTGCAATACGTCGGCGGGGCGAAGATCGGCAGCGTGGAGGAAGGCTTCGTCGCACGCATGAAGCCGGGCGATTGCTTCCTGTTCGGCGGCCGCTTGCTGGAGCTGGTGCGCATCCGCGAGATGACGGCCTGGGTGCGTCGCTCATCAGGCAAGCGGCCGGCGGTGCCGCGCTGGAACGGTGGCCGCTTTCCACTGACGACCACGCTGGCCGACGCCGTCGTGCAGCAACTGGCGCTCGCAGGCGAGGGCCGCTACGAATCGCCCGAATTGCAATGCGTGCGCCCGCTGCTGGAGCTTCAGCAGCAGTGGTCGGCGCTGCCCACGCCGCAGACCCTGCTGGCGGAGTTGCTGAAGACGCGCGAGGGCTGGCACCTCTTCCTCTACCCGTTCGCGGGAAGGCAGGTCCACATGGGCCTGGCCAACCTGATCGCCTGGCGCGTGGCACAGGTGGCGCCGCGCACCTTCTCGATCGCCGTCAACGACTACGGCTTCGAGCTGCTGAGCGCCACCGAAGTCGACTGGCCGACGCTGCTGCCGCAAGTGCTGCAGGCGCGCGATGACAGCACGCTGCTGCACGAGGTGCTGGAGAGCCTCAACGCCACCGAACTCGCCCGGCGCCGCTTCCGCGAGATCGCGCGCGTGTCGGGCCTGATCTTCCAGGGCTACCCCGGCGAGAAGCGCAGCAACAAGCAACTGCAGGCTTCGTCGTCGCTGTTCTGGGAGGTGTTTCGCAAGTACGACCCGCAGAACATGTTGCTGCTGCAGGCCGAGCAGGAACTGCTGGCGCAGGAACTCGAAATCACCCGCCTGCGCGCCAGCCTCGCGCGCATCGCCGCGCAGCAACCCGTGGTGAAGACGCTGGCGCGACCCACGCCCTTCTCGTTCCCGCTGATGGTCGAGCTGTTCCGCGAGAAGCTCACGAACGAGAGCGTCGCCGACCGCATCGCGCGCATGGTCGAGCAACTGGAGAAGGCCGCCGGTGGTGCCGTGCCGATGGGGGATGTGGAGCGGGTGAAGAAGACGCTGGCGTTCGGGCAGGAGAACGTGTCGGTGCCGGGTGGCGAGCGGGCGGGGAGGGGGCGCCGGGAGCGCAAGGTTTCACGGCCGTTGCCGCCGTTGTGAGGGAGAGGGCGCGCCTCTTCAATGCCGCTGCCGGTTTTGCCCGAATGCATGCTTTCTTCCGCGTTGTCCCGGCAAGTGTCCAGGGCGTATAAACAGAGCATGGACGACACGATCGATCTACACAGGGAAGTCAACGCATTCTTCGACGCATTCGTCGTCGCCTTCAGCACTTTCGACGGCCGCCAGGTGGCGCGGCTGTATCGCGCGCCCTTTCTTGCCGTGCAAAGCGATGGCAGCGCGGTCTGCTTTCAGACGCAAGCGGAAGTCGAGGCGTACTTCCAGATGATGGTGGAGGACTACAGCGGCAAGGGTTGCCATTCGGGCCGCTTCGACGACCTGGTCGTGACGCCGCTCGGCAGCCAGGCCGTGGTGGCCAGCGTCACTTGGCACATCGGCGGCGTGATTGGGGAAACGCTCGCCACCTGGCGCGAGTCGTACAACCTGGTGCGCCTGGATGGCGTGCTGTACGTGGTCGCGTCCGTCGACCATGCCCGGTAGCCCCCTCAGCGCCCCTGGTTCGCCTTCACCCAGCGCACGATATCCGCCGCACCGATCGCGCCGGCCTGGCGCGCCACCTCGCGGCCGCCGCGAAAGAGGGCCAGTGTGGGAATGCTGCGGATGTTGAAGCGCGCACCCAGGTTCGGCACGGCCTCGGTGTCGACCTTGGCCACGCGCACATGCGGCTCCAGTTGCGCCGCGGCCTGCTCATAGCCCGGCGCCATCTGCCGGCATGGCCCGCACCAGGGCGCCCAGAAATCGACCAGCACAGGGATTTCGTTGCGCGCGACGTGGCGGTCGAACGCCGCTTCGTCCAGCGCGGCCGAATGCGCCGTGAACAGCGGCTTGTGGCAGTTGCCGCAATCGGGCGCGCTGCCCAGTTGCGCCTCGCGCACGCGGTTGGTGGTGTGGCAGTGCGGGCAGACGATGTGGAGTGACGGCGATTCGGTCATGGGCCGGAACTGGGGGCGGATTGGCGCAGTGCAAGGCTCAGGCGGTCCTGGGCGGAATCGCGTACGTGCCAACCACATGCGCGACCGGCTCCTCCAGTCCTTCGGAATAGAGGCTCACCTCGCCCACCGCCAGCGTCCGGCCCAGCTTGATGAGCTTGCACTCGCCAATGATGGCCCGGTCAGCCGATGGCTTGCGCAGGAAGTTGATGTTGAGGCTGGTGGTGACCGCCAGTGGGACGATGCCGATCTCCCCCAGCAGGGCCACGTACAGCGCCACGTCCGCGACGGTCATGAGCACCGGGCCGGCGACCGTGCCGCCCGGCCGCAGTTCGGCGATACCGACTTCGTGCCGGATGGTCGCGGCCTTGTCGCCCACGGAGAGCACGGTGCACTTGGATTGCGGAAACTCGGCGGCCAGGAAACTGGCGATCTCGGTCGCTGATGGCATGAAGGTCCTTCGGAAATCGCTGCCATCCTAACCAGCGCCCGGCCTTGGCTCGACGTGGCCGTCGTGCCCGTCGTGACGCTGCGCGCGTCGCTCGCGGGCTCAATTGCCTCAGCTGCCGGCGTCCTTCGGCGGATTCCGGGTGAACCACTCGGCAATGCCCGGCATCATGGGCTCGAAGGGATCGCCCACGCGCAGGCTCATGGCGCCTTCGATGACGTAGAACAGGTCGTCCTCGTCGTGCGAATGGGCGCCGGGCCCCTGCGTCGTCGGCTCGAGCCACCATTCCGAGACCGAGTAGCGCGACGCGGTTTCCGCTTCGTCGGCCTTGAACACGGCCGAGATCCGGCCCATCGGATAGGCGCGGCCCTCGCCAGGGGCCAGGACGACGGGCTTGCGCGGCGATGCAACTGGCTGGCTCATGCGGCTTCCTCTCGCTCGGTTGATCTTCAGGCGGTGGGCGCTGGACTGCTCGGATGGATCTACTGCCGCGGGCGGGCGCTGTCAAGCGTCCTTCGTGCGCCTTTACCTTGAAGTGTCCGGGCGCGTCGGTGCCGCGCGCCAATGCGCTCGCCTACAGCGGCGGCCGTCGCTGGTCGATCCACATTTGCACCGTGGGCCGGAGCCATTGGTGCGCCGCATACGTTTCGAGCCGCCGGGGCACCGGCTCGCCGCTCAGGATGAGCCGGTTCAGCATCAGTGCAAGGTCGACATCGGCGATGGACCATTGGCCGAACAGGTGCTTGGCGCCTTCCTGCAACAGGTTCTGCGCGGCCGCGCAGAGCTTGGCCGCGGCCTCTTGTGCAGTCGCGGAAAGCGCCGGCGGCCGGGCGCCGTAGAACAGGACTTCCGTGGGCCGCTCCTGCCGCAGCGGCATCAGGTCGCTGCGCAGCCATGCCTGGACTTGCCGCGCCCGCGCCTTGTCGCGCGGCTGCGTGGGATACAGCGGATGGCCTTCGAAGACCTCGTCGATGTATTCCGTGATCGCCGACGACTCCGACAACGCAAAGCCGTCGTGAACCAGGGCAGGCACGCGGCGCGTGAGCGACAGCGCCGCGAAAACCGCGGCATGCTGCTCACCGGCGCCGAGGTCCACGGTCGCCATCTCGAAGGCCAGCGCCTTTTCATGAAGCGCGACGAAAACGGACATCGCGTACGGGCTCGCGAACTGCGCATCGACGTGGAGACACAGGGAGGTCATGGATGGAGCGCTACGCGGGCGCGTGGCATACCGCCTCGATGTTGTGCCCGTCCGGATCGCGCACGAACGCCCCGTAGTAGTTCGGGTGGTAGTGCGGCCGCAGTCCCGGTGCGCCGTTGTCCTTGCCGCCCGCGGCCAGGGCCGCGGCATGGAAGGCGTCGACCTGGGCCCGTGTGTCGACGCGGAACGCGATGTGGATGGGCGGGACGTTCGCCGTGCCGGCGGCGATCCAGAAGTCGGGCTTGGGCGCGACGCCGAATCCCGCGTTGTCGCCGTGTCCGCTGAGGCTGGCGGGGACTTCCATCAACAGCGCATACCCGATGGGTGCCAGCGCCTCTGTGTAGAAGGCCTTGCTGCGGGCGAAGTCGCTGACGGTCAGGCCTGTGTGATCGATCATGAATGCCTCCTCTACGGGATGAATGACGGAAAGTGCGCTATGTGCCAAGGAACCGCTCGACCAGCGCGACGGTCAACGGCGGCATCTCCTGCATCGGATAGTGGCCCGAGTCGGCCAGTGCTTCGATGGTCAGCTGGTGGCACAGCGGCCCCAGTGAGCGCTCGACCGCCACGCGGCGCATCGGTGGCGCATCCTGCTCGCCGGTGATGGCCAGCACCGGCAGCGCAATGCGCGCACCCGGGTCGGGCAAGCCGTCGCGGGCGAACATGGCGACGTACGCGGCCGCCGCGGACGGCTCGGCGCAGGTGCGCCAGCGAGCGGCCTTGTACGCCGTCCAGCCCGGAGACAGGCGGGCGCCGAAGCGCTGCGTGAAGCTCTGCAGGCGCGTCTCGTCATCGGCCAGCGCGAGCCCTTGGGATGCCGCGAGCATCGCGTCGTCCGCGCCGAAACCCGCGGGCGGTGGCGGCGTCAGCACGACGGCCCGCGTGATGCGGTCGGCATGGTGTTGTGCGAGATGCAGCGCCACGAGCGAACTCATCGAATGCCCGACGATCGCGAATCGATCCCACCGAAGAGCCTGCGCCACTGCCATGACATCGGCTGCGGCCTCCGCCAGTGTGCAGGTGCCGGTGCGGTCACGCGACCTGCCGTAGCCGCGTAGATCGACGAGGGCGAAGGTGAAGCGTCTGGTGTCGAGGTACTTGCGCGCGTCGTCCCAGGTCGAGGTGTCGCACAGCCAGTCGTTCATGACCAGCACCGGGATCGGTCCGCGGCCGTACACCTCATGGCCGAGCACGGCGGCGCCGTCGACCACATGAGTGCGCGCGCCGGGCTCGTTGCTTTCCTGCTGCGTCGTCATTGGCGTTTGCTCCAGGCTTGGGGGGGTGGACCGTGGCCGCGAAGTATGCCCGCGACGATGTCCCATGATGCAGCTGCGTGGCATGGCCCCGCGTCAGACGATTTCGCGCGGTGATCCGACAATCCGGGCAGCACGCTTTTCGACGACCATCGCGTGGCGCCCAGAACGTCCCATCGGAAGACATGAATGACTGACCCGCAGCTCTCGTTCCTCAACCCCTACGCGCATGGCTTCGCCCGCGTCGCCGTCGCCGTGCCGCGCAATCGCGTGGCCGATCCGGTGTTCAACGCGGCGGAGGCGATCCGGCTCTACCGAGAGGCGGCGGCCGAAGGCGCCGTCGTCGTGGCCTTCCCCGAGCTGGGCCTGTCGGCCTACACCTGCGACGACCTGTTCCACCAGGCCGCCTTGCTCGATGCGTGCGAAGTCGCGCTGCAGCAAGTGGTCGAAGCCTCGGCCTCGATCGGCGCGGCGGCCATCGTCGGCCTGCCGCTGCGAGTCGACCATCGGCTCTTCAATTGCGCCGCCGTAGTCGCCGGCGGCAAGTTGCTCGGCGTGCTGCCCAAGACCTACCTGCCCAACTACGGCGAGTTCTACGAAGGCCGCCAGTTCAACGCCGCCGATTCGGCGCTGTCCACCGAGATCGACTGGCGCGGCGAGCGCATCCCCTTCGGCGCCGACCTGTTGTTCCAGTGCCGGCAGATCCCGCTGCTCAAGCTGCACGTCGAGATCTGCGAGGACGTCTGGGTGCCGATCCCGCCATCGAGCTATGCCGCGCTGGCCGGCGCCACGGTGCTGGTGAACCTGTCCGCCTCGAACATCACCATCGGCAAGTCGGCCTACCGGCACCAGCTGGTGAGCCTGCATTCGGCGCGGTGCCTGGCGGCCTACCTGTACTCGTCGGCCGGCATCGGCGAGTCGACCACCGACCTGGCCTGGGACGGCCAGGGCCTGATCTACGAAAGCGGCGAGATGCTGGCCGAGAGCGAGCGCTTCAGCAACAGCTCGCACATCGTCTCGGCCGACGTGGACCTGGAGCGCGTCTCGCGCGAGCGCATGCGGCAGAACTCCTTCGGCGTGTCGGTGCAGAAGCACAAGGCCGAACTGTCGAAGTGGCGCACGGTGCCCTTCGACGTGGCCGTGCCGGCGCAGCCGCCGCATGGCCTCATGCGAAAGGTGGAGCGCTTTCCCTACGTGCCGGCCAATGCCAGGACGCGCGACGAGCGCTGCCATGAGGTGTTCAACATCCAGGTGCAGTCATTGGTGCAGCGCATGGAGGCGACCGGCATCCGGAAGCTGGTGATCGGCGTCTCCGGCGGGCTGGATTCGACGCACGCGCTGATGGTCTGCGCGCAGGCCATGGACCGGCTCAAGCTGCCGCGCGCCGACATCCTGGCCTACACGATGCCCGGCTTCGCGACCAGCGACCGCACGCTCGCGCAGGCGCACAAGCTGATGACGGCGTCGGGATGCGCGGCAGAAGAGATCGACATCCGCCCGAGCTGCCTGCAGATGCTCAAGGACCTGAGGCATCCCCATTCCGACGAAGCTCCCAGGTACGACATCACCTTCGAGAACGTGCAGGCCGGCGAGCGCACCAGCCACCTGTTCCGGCTGGCCAACCTGCACAACGGCATCGTGGTCGGCACCGGCGACCTGAGCGAGCTGGCACTCGGCTGGTGCACCTACGGCGTGGGCGACCACATGTCGCACTACAACGTGAACGCCAGCGTGCCGAAGACGCTGATCAAGCACCTGGTGCGCTGGGTCGCCGACACCGGCCAGATCGGCAGTGACGGCAGCGACGTACTGCGCGCCATCCTCGACACCGAGGTCAGCCCCGAACTGATCCCGTCCACGCCCGGCGCCGACCAGCCGAGCCAGAAGACCGAGGACACCATCGGCCCCTACGAGCTGCAGGACTTCAACCTCTACTACACGCTGCGCTACGGCTTCCGCCCGACCAAGGTGGCCTTCCTCGCCTATACGGCATGGCACGACCGCACGCAAGGCGCGTGGCCGGACGATTCGCACGAACTGGTGCGCAACGAGTACGGGCTGCGCGACATCAAGCGCCACCTCGGCACCTTCCTCTGGCGCTTCTTCAAGACCAGCCAGTTCAAGCGCTCCTGCGTGCCGAACGGGCCGAAGGTCGGCTCCGGCGGCTCGCTGTCCCCGCGCGGCGACTGGCGCGCGCCGAGCGATTCGGAGGCTGAGGTCTGGCTGGCGGAATTGAAAGGTGTGCCGGACTAAGCCCACTCCCGAATGCGCCTGCGGCAGGCTTCGCTTCGCGCGGCCTGGATTCATACGCGCTGGGGCTGTCCACGAGAGGCTTCGGCGCACCGGGGGCATTCGATCTTTGCGACACTCGACGGACACTGCGCCCATGTCCGTATCCGAAACATCGCCTTGCCAGGTCCAATGGGCGGGTGAGTCCCTCTGCCTTCTGCCCCAACGCGCGCTCTGGTGGCCGGCCGGCGGCACGCTGTTCGTCGCCGACCTGCACCTCGGCAAGGCCGCGACATACCGCGCGCTGGGCCAGCCGGTGCCGGGCGGCACGACGCGGCAGAACCTCGCGCGGCTCGACGATCTGATCGCGCGCCATGCGCCGCGTCGCATCGTGTTCCTCGGCGACTTCCTGCATGCCGCGCAGTCGCGCACGGTGCTCGCCGCGGTGCAAGCCTGGCGCGCGGGCCATGCCGCCATCGCGATGACGCTGGTGCGCGGCAACCACGACAGCCGCGCCGGCGATCCGCCCGGTGCGCTGGACATCGACGTGGTCGACGAGCCCTGGCTGCTCGGTCCCTTCGCCTGCTGCCACCATCCGCAAGCGCACCCCACGCATTTCGTCCTGGCAGGTCATCTGCATCCGGTATGCAAGTTGCATGGGCGTGGACGCGACAGTTTGCGCTTACCCTGCTTCGTGAGCGAACCGGACCGCGCTATCCTGCCTGCCTTCGGGGAGTTCACTGGCGGCTGGCTGATGGAAGCGATGCCGCACCGGCGATTCCATGGCGTCGGTGGCAACAACGTATGGACGTTGCCGGCACTTTAGTTCCAGACCCTCGATGCTGTTCGACCATCCTTCCTTCGCCGCACCCGACCTGCGCGAGCGCGCGGCCCGGCTGCTGATCGCGTCCGCGCCCATGACGCAGCTCACCCTGGCCGACGCGATGATCATCGTGGACTCGATGGAGCCGGTCTTCGTCACCATGGGCACGGTGGTGATGGAGGAGGGCGAGACCGAGGACACCGGCTACATGGCGCTGGTGCTCGAAGGCGACCTGCGCGCCGAGAGCGGCAACGGCGTCGCCGGCGAGAGGCTGGTCATCTCGATGATCGGCCCCGGCAGCCTGCTCGGCGACATGGGCGCGATCGACGGCTCGCCGCGCTCGGCCACCTGCACCGCGCTCACCGACGTCAAGCTGGCCATCCTGTCGAGCGCCATGCTGCTGGCGCTGATCGATACCCATCCGGCCGTCGCGGCGCGGCTGCTGCTGGCCATTTGCACCGGCATGTCGGCGCGGCTGCGCGAGAACAACCGCAGGCTGCTGGCGTTGTCGAACGTCACCCGCGCGGTGCAACTGGAGCTGGACGCGACCCACTCGGTCAACCGCCGCCTCCTGGGAGCCTGACGAAGTCCTTTTCCTGTGCGACCTTTCCCAAAGTCGTGAGGGCCGCTTCTGAAAGCGCGCTCTGGCCATTGTCGAGGGGGGACGCCGACCGGACACTCCCCACTCGCAGCGCCAGATCGCGTGCACGGCCGGTGGAGAACCCGTCCGCGCAGCCCGCAATGAAGGCTCGCACGCCCACCGGCGGCGGCCTGGCGCACCCCGATCTCAGATTTCCCGATTGCCATGTATTCCCCAACGATCAGACCCGTCTTCAAGCGACGCTGGATTCCCGTCGCCATCGCCCTGGCGATCTCGCTCATGTGCACGCTCTTCGCGTTGACCGCCAAGGCCTCCGCGCCAGGCTGCCAGAACGCGAGCGCCAAGCACAGCAAGTACAAGCGAGCCGTGCCGAAATGCGCATCACAGATGGCGCGGCGCGACCACGGCGTTGACGTGAAGTCGGGAGCCACGCGTGCGTCCGGTTCGAGCGAGCGACTGGCCTCGGCCACCGCGCTCACCCGCGGGCCGCGGGCGAGCCAGTAACCTGGCGGCATGTCTTCCGTGGCGGGGGTTCGCAGGGGTTCCAAGGCAGCGGGAATGCGGACTTGACCGTACGCGAAGGACACGAAGGTTTCGCGAAGGATGCGAAAGGAAACCAAAAAATGCTTCTTTGGTTATCTTTTGACTTTTTTGCGTCCTTCGCGTTTCTTCGCGTCCTTCGCGTACGGTCAAGTCCGATTCCGTATTTCCTGCTTCAAACGCCCCCAGCTACCTCAGCCAGCCGCAATCCGGGCCAGCGAGCCGCATAGTCGCGGGCCTTGCGCAGGTACAGCGCACGGTGGTCGCACAGCGCATTCGGCGCCAGCACGCCGTCGTAGATCGCGTCGAGCCCGTGCGGCGCATACAGCGTCGGTCCGTGCGGGCCCGGTTGCAGTGCGACGCAGGTGCCGGCCACCAGGAAGCGGTCGATGCCGTCTCGGGCACAGCTCAGCGCCGGATAGTCATGCCCGAACCAGTCGCCGTACCAGGTATGGACGCGCGCCTGGTTCTTCGCCTCGACCACGATGCCGCGGTCTTCGAACAGGCGATGCACGCGTGCACCCACGGCCTGCTCGGCTTTCTCCGACAAATCGCTGCCATCGAAATAGAACAGGTCGTAGTCGCGGATGCCATCGGTCGGCGCGCGCCCGGCACGGAGGTTCCATACGGTCTGGAACAGGCAGCCCGCCACCAGCCACGCATCGGGCAGCGCCAGCGCCGGCATTCGCGCGAGGATGACGCGGTTGTGATCGTTGCGCAGCACCTCCTCGATGAAGCGTGCCGCTTGTTCCGCCGGCACGTTCACAGGATCACGGGCGCATCGGGCAGTTCGTTGCGCGAGGGCGTATCCGGCGCACTCGGGAAGTGTTCGACCAGCAAGGCCGACACTTCCTCCAGCGCCTGCGTCAGCCCGTCCTCGAAGCGGCCTTCGCGGAAGGCGGCGCCCATGCGCTTCGTCATGGCCGCCCATTCGGCGTCATCGACATGCGCATCGATGCCGCGGTCGGCCACGACCTCGATCGCGTGCTCGGCCAGCAGCAGGTAGACCAGCACGCCGTTGTTCTGTTCGGTGTCCCACACGCGCAGCTTGCCGAACAGCATGATCGCGCGCTGCCGCGCCGGGGCGTCGCGCCACAGGTAGGACATCGGCAGGCCGGCCTCGACGCAGATGCGGATCTCGCCCGTGTGGCGATGCTCGCTGGCGGCCACGCGGCGCGTCAGCCGCTCCAGCATGTCCTCGGGCAGCACGCGGCGCACCTGCGCCTCGTCGAGCCAGCGATGGCGCCAGATACGCCCGAGCCTGGAGAAGAAATCGGCCATGCCTACCAATCCCCCGAGGCGCCGCCGCCACCGAAATCGCCGCCCCCGCCGGAGCTGAAACCGCCGCCGCCCGATGAGCCGCCGCCAAAGCCGCCACCGCCGCCGAACCCCCCACCGAAGCCGCCCCCGCCAAAGCCGCCGCGCCGCCCGCCGCCCAACGCCGGCAAGCCGATCGCGCCCGACACCAGCGTGAACACCAGCGCCACGATGCCCGCGATCACCGCCAGCACGATGCTCGACGTGATCACCATCGCCACCACGCCCGCGCCCACGCCAGTGACCAGCGGCCCCAGCTTGCTGCCCAGGATCGAGCGTGCCACCCGTCCCACCACCAGCACGCCGAAGAACAGGAAGATGCCCAGTTCGCCCCAGTCCACGTCGCCAATGTGGAAGCCATCGTCGCCCTGGCCGCCGCTGTCGCGGGCCGTCGGCTCCGGCAGCGCCTCGCCATTGATGCGCGCGATGAGCTGGTCGGTGGCAGCGCTGAGCCCGCCCGCGAAGTCGTTGTTGCGGAAGCGCGGCTTCATCTCGTTGTCGATGATGCGCGCCGCCGCCAGGTCGGGCACCGCGCCTTCGAGCGCCTTGGCCACCTCGATGCGCATCTTGCGATCGTCCTTGGCAACGATCACCAGCACGCCGTCGCCGATGTCCTTGCGCCCGATCTTCCAGGTGCTCGCCACGCGGTACGCATAGCTCGCGATGTCCTCGGGCGCCGTGGTCGCGACCATCAGCACGACGATCTGCGAGCCCTTCTTCGTCTCGAAATCGGCGAGCTTGGCCTCCAGCACCTGGCGCTGCGTGGCATCGAGCGTGCCGGTCTGATCGATCACGCGCGCCGTGAGCGCGGGCACCGGCTGCACGTTCTGCGCGAAAGCCGTGCCCAGCACCAGCCACAACAGGAAGAGGGCGGCGAGGACACGCTTCACCAGTGCCGCCCCCGGCACGGTCCCTTCGGAAATCGCCTCGGACCCGGAATGACCAAGCCGACTGCGTCGTTCTCGGCAAGGGGCGGAAGCGCACGCGGTGCGCGAAGCCTGGAGGGAAGTCACATGTTTTGCGCGGAGACCGGGAGCGCGCCTATTTCTTCTCGAAGTCCACCTTCGGCGGCTTCGAGATCTCGGCCTCGTTCTCGACGCTGAAGGTTGGCTTCGGCGGATAGCCGAAGATCTTCGCCGTGATGTTGGTCGGGAAGCTGCGCGAGAGCACGTTGTACGCCTGAACCGTCTTGATGTAGTTGTTGCGGGCGACGGTGATGCGGTTCTCGGTGCCCTCCAGCGTCACGCGCAGGTCACGGAAGGCCTGGTTGGCCTGCAGTTGCGGATACTTCTCGGCCACCACCATGAGCCGCGACAGCGCGCCCGACAGTTCGCCCTGCGCCTGCTGGAACTTGTTGAAGGCCTCGGGGTTGTTGAGCGTCTCGGGCGTGACCTGGATCGACGTGGCCTTGGCCCGCGCTTCCACCACCTTGGTCAGCGTGTCCTGCTCGAAGCTGGCCTCGCCCTTCACGCTGGCCACGATGTTCGGCACCAGGTCCGCGCGCCGCTGGTACTGGTTGAGCACCTCGCTCCAGGCCGACTTGCTGCTCTCGTCGAGCGTCTGGAAATCGTTGTAGCCACAGCCCGTCAACGACAGGGCCACCATGATGATCAAGAGCCAGCGTTTCATCCTTCAATCCTTCCTGAACTGCAAGGCGGCGACGGTAGCATAGATGCCATGGCGGTCGATACCTTTCAAGCGATTCAGGCCGCGGGCCGCCATGTGCGACCGCCTGCACGTACCGCCACATCCACGCTGCTGCTGGCCGGCGCCACGGGCGCGCTGGGCAACGAGTTGTTCAACCGCCTGGCCGGGGCGCAACGGTATGCGCGGCTGCTGTTGCTCGCGAAGGAGCCGATCACCGATGGCTTGCGCGGCGTCGCGTCCTTGCAGGTGCCCGCCTTGCCGATCGCGCAGTGGCCCTTGTGCGCGGCGGACGTGGCGCTGGTGTCCTTCGATCCGCCCCGGCTCTTTCACGATCGCGAGCGTGCGCTGTGGACACCCGCGCCAACCGACCTGCCCGAGCTCGCGCGCTGGTTGAAGGCCTGCGGCGTGCGGACCATCGCCGTCGTGCAACCGCATGCGCAAGGCCGCATGCCCGACGCCCTCAAGCACGGCCTGGCCGGGCTCGACGAACATGCAGTCGTGGCGTTGGGCTTCGAGCGCGTGCTGCTGGTGCGCTCGGCGCAGAAGCCGGCGGCGCAGCGCTTCGCGAATCCAGCCGAGCGACTGGCCGCGTGGATGCTTTCGATCTTTCGCTACATGGTGCCGAGCAGCGAGCAGCCGGTGCGCGCGAGCAAGGTCGCGGAGTTCGTCGAGCGCGCCCTGCAAGTGGCGCCGCCGGGCGTGCACGTGGCCTCGCCCGAGATCGTGTGGCGGGCCACGCAAGGCAGCCTCGACGAGGTGGTGGACGGCTGGCTGGGAGGCACAACAAGGTGAAGCAGTCTGTTGTTGCCAGGAAATCATTCGGGGGCACCTGCGGAACCGGCGTTGCCGGGCCGCTGGGTGCACCCGCTTGAGGGGCTGAGGGCCGCGGCTCGAGGCCTGCCCGTGCAGGCTTGGACGGCCCGCCCGCAAGAGCAGCCGCCTCCTGCGGCCGCACGTGGCGCCGCAGGCGCATTCGGGGTCTATACCAAGTCGAACAACTCCGGCAGCACGTCGATATCGTGCGCATGGCGGATGCCCGCGATCACCGCCGTCATCAAGGGAAACCAGATCGAATCACGGGCGTTGCGCAGGTAGGCGCGGACATTGACGGTCCACTCGGCCGGCGTGCGGTACAGCGCCACCTGCGGGACAAAGGCCGGCGTGGCGTGCGCGTACATCGCGTACTCGGGAAAGCGGTCCTGCATCAGCTGCTCCTCGGCCCTGATCACCGCCGGATACAGGATCGCGAAAGCGGCGACCAGCACGGTCAACACCAGCAGGGAGCCCGTGAGCGCGCCCAGCCCGACCATGCCGATAAGGTTGCAGACATAGAGCGGATGGCGCGACATCGAATAAGGGCCGTCCTTCACCAGCATCGTTCCCTTGCGTCCGGAGATGTAGAGGGCGCACCACAGCCGTCCCACCAGCGCCAGGCTCACGAAGGCAATCGCCACGAGCACCATCGCGCTCATCAGCCACGGCGGCGGCGCTGCGGACTCCCCGAGCAACAGCGCGAGCAGGATGCTGCCCAGCAGAACCCGCCAGATGGCGATGCGGCGACGCACCAGGAATGGCGCGGGCGCCGGCCCGGCAAGGGTGGTCTGGGTGAGCATGCGATCCCCTGGAGTTGTCTGCGCAAGATCGGCCCAACGTGCCGGGCTGTCAAGACTTGACATTTCTTGCTTGACGACACTTATTTGTCAGTTGATCGTGAATCAAAGCCTCCCGACCATCGGACCGATCACGGGAGAGCAAGGCAAAATCGGGCCATGCCCAAGACCCCTCACCGAGCCGCCGCCCTGGGCGGCACCGCCGACGATGTCGAGGCCGCCTTCTACGAGTCGCTGCAGCGCGGCGACGTCGAGGCGTTGATGGCCTGCTGGTCCGACGAGGACGAGGTGTTCTGCGTGCATCCTGGCGGTCCGCGCCTGGTCGGGCCGGTGGCCATCCGGGCGGCCTTCGAGCAGATGTTCGGCAACGGCGCCATCCATGCCACGCCGGCGCACGTGCGCAAGGTCGAGTCGCTGGCCAGCGCAGTGCACAACGTGCTGGAGCGCATCGAGGTGCTCACCCCCGACGGCCCGCGCCATGCCTACGTGCTGGCCACCAACGTCTATCACAAGAACGCCGAGGGCTGGCGCATGGTCGCGCACCATGCCAGCCCCGGCTCCGCCCGCGAACCCGAGGACGCGAGCGAAGTCACGCAGACCCTTCATTGATGCAGACCTACGCAGCCCCGCGCTGGTTGCCCGGCGGCAACCTGCAAACCATCTGGCCCGCACTCTATGGCCGTCGCACCGAGGGCCCCGCACCGGTCTATCGGCGCGAGCGCTGGCCCACGCCGGATGGTGACTTCGTCGATGTGGACTTTCTCGAAGCGCCGGTGCGCAAGGGGCAGCCATTGCTGGTGCTGTTCCATGGGCTCGAAGGCTCGTCGCGAAGCCACTATGCCGAGGCCTTTGCGGCCTTTGCGGCGGCGCGCGGCATGGCCTTCGCGGTGCCGCACTTCCGCGGCTGCAGCGGTGAGCTGAACCTGGGGCCGCGCGCCTACCACTCGGGCGACTTCGAGGAGATCGGCTGGATCCTCGGGCGGCTTCGCGCGAAGCACGATGCCGCGGGCGGCGGCGAAATGTATGCAGCGGGCGTCTCGCTCGGCGGCAATGCGCTGCTGCGCTGGGCCGAGGAAGCGGGCAACGGCGCCAGCCGCATCGTGCGGTCCGTGGCGGCGGTGTCGGCGCCGGTCGACCTGGCCGCCGGCGGTCGCGCCATCGGCCAGGGCTTCAACAAGCTGGTCTACACGCGCATGTTCCTGTCGACCATGAAGCCCAAGGCGCTGGCCAAGCTGGAACAGCATCCCGGCCTGTTCGACCGCGAGGCGCTCGTCGCGGCCCGCGACCTCTACACCTTCGACAACGTCTTCACCGCGCCGCTGCACGGCTTCAAGGACACCGAGGACTACTGGCGCCGCGGCTCGGCCAAGCCGCACCTGTCGGAGATCCGCATCCCGGCACTGGTGGTCAACGCGGCCAACGACCCCTTCGTGCCGGCGGACAGCCTGCCGCGTCCGGGTGAGGTGGGGGCCAATGTCACGCTGTGGCAACCGGCGCAGGGCGGGCATGTGGGCTTTCCGTGCGGGTTGCCGCCGGGGCATGTGCAGACGATGCCGCAGGCGGTGGGGGAGTGGTTGCGGGCGCAATAGCGGTGGGCGGCTGCACCGCGCCTGTGGGGCTGCGGATGCCCGCAACCGGGTGGCGCGATGCGGCGCGATCAGGCATGGTGCAGATTCATTCGGACCCGGGCCGTGCGTGCCGGATCCATGCGCGCAAAATGCCCGCATGGATGACATCGTCAAGCAAGCCCTTGTCAAATGGCCCAACGTGCCGCATTGCTACGGCTGGCTCGGCCTCGATGCGCGTGGCAACTGGTATCTGCGCGACGATCGCACGCAGGCGGCCGGATCCTTCGTGGAGGCCCGGGGCTCGCTGCTGGAGCATGCCAAGCTGATCGACTTCATCCAGCGCAACTACGAACACGACGATGCCGGCCAATGGTTCTTCCAGAACGGGCCGCAGCGCGTGTATGTGGAACTGGAAGCGGCGCCTTTCGTATGGCGCATTGCCGAGGGCGACTTCGCCGTGACGGCGCACACCGGCGCTGCCGCCGAACCCACCGCCTGCCTGATGGACGAAGCGGGAAAGCTCTATCTCGTCGCGGATGCCGGCTTGGGCCTGGTTCACACGCAGGATGTGGGCGTGGCGGCCGAAGCCATCGAGCAGGGGCACTGGCAGCCGGAGGATGTCCTCGCCGCCGATCTGCCCGCGCGCTTTGGGCACGTCATGAGCCCCGCGGCGATGCATGCCGCGCAGCGCGCGTAGCGCTTCACCGGCATCCGGGCGGGTCGGCGTCGGCGCCGGGCAAAGGACTCGGTTTGCGTGCGGCAACGAGCGAGTCACGCGTGGCATCCACCGCGCCAATGAAAAAGCCGACCTCGGGGGTCGGCTTCGTCTTGCAGGGTCTGCGTGCTTACTTGGCCGGTGCCGGTGCAGCAGCAGGCGCCGCCTCGGCGGTGGTGGCGGCAGGGGCTGCCGCAGGAGCCGCCGCCGCAGCAGCAGCCGGTGCACCTTCAGTCGCAGCAGCAGGAGCCGCAGCAGCCGGCGCAGCAGGAGCCGCCGCACCATCCGCCGCCGGCGCGGCGCCTTCGGCCGGCCGTTCCGGCACGGGGAACTTGGCGCCACCCGCATTGGCCATGTAGACCACGGCACGGCCGATTTCCAGGTCTTCGAAGTCGCCACCGCCCTGGGGCGGCATCACGCCCTTGCCCTTCAGCGCATGTTCGAGCAGCGTGGCATAGCCCTGGCCGATACGCGGACCCCAGGCGGCAGCGTCGCCGTAGTGCGGTGCGGTCGGCAAGCCGGGTGCGCCATGGCAAGCGGCGCATTGCGTCTTGAACACCACTTCGCCTTGCGCGAGCGGACGGTTGGCGTCACGGATCTCGATGCTGCCGACGCGCTGCAGGCGGTCGGCCACTTCCTTGTCGCGCGCCTCCTTGGTGACACCGTACAGGTCAAGCTCGGTCTTGGCCGCGCCAGCGGGCTGCGAGCCCGACACCACGTAGGCAACCAGTGCAAAGATGATTCCGATCGGTACGACGAACGAGAATAAAACCGCCAGCAGAAGCTGCTTGGGATTCTTGATGGGGCCGGTGTGGGCTTCTTCTGTGGCCTGGTAGTGCGGGTCTGCGCTCATTGGCGTCCTCAAAATCGGGGGCTTCTCGGGGGTCTGCAAATCAACCGGCGATTATAGGGAGGGCCGTTGCATGCCCCGGGCTGCGAAACAAAGCTTCTTGCGCCCGTTCATCCCTTCCAGCCGCCCCCCAGCGCCTTGTACAGCGTGACCTGGTTCTGCAGTTGCTGCAGCCGCGCCTGCACCGCCGCCTGCTGCGCGACGAACAGCGCGCGCTGGGAGTCGAGCAGGTCGAGCGAGTTGGCAACGCCGTTGCGCCAGCGCAAGGTGTTGAGCTTCAGGCGCACGTTTTCCGCATCCGTCGATGCACGCAATGCGCGCACCTGCTCGCCGAACGTCTGCCGGCCAGCGAGCGCATCACCCACTTCGCGGAAAGCGCTCTGGATCGATTTCTCGTACTGCGCCACGGCGATCTCGCGGCCTGCGCGTGCCGAGTCGAGGTTGGCCTGGTTGCGGCCCGCATCGAAGATCGGCAGGGTGATCTGCGGTGCAAAGGCCCACGCCTTGGTGCCGCTGTCGAACAGGTTGGAGAACTGCGTGCTCGCCGTGCCGATCGACGTGGTCAGCGCCACGCGTGGGAAGAAGGCCGCACGCGCTGCGCCGATGTTGGCATTGGCAGCGATCAACTGTTGCTCGGCGGCGCGGATGTCGGGCCGGTCCGTCAGCAGGTCGGATGGCAGGCCGGCCGGCACATCGGCCATGGGCCTGGCGTCTTCGAGGCTGCGGATGCCGCTCATCGATTCGGCCGGCACCGGCGCGCCGAGCAGCAAGGCGAGCGCGTTCTCGTCCTGAATGCGCAGGCGTTGCAGTGCCGCGAGAGCCGCGCGCGCGTTCTCGGCGAGCGAACTGGTCGCCTGGAAGTCGATTTCGGACGACACGCCGTTGTCGAAGCGCATCTTGGTCAGGCGCTGCGAGTCTTCGCGCGTGGCCAGGGTCTGGCGCGTGATCTCCAGCAGTTCCTCGTCGGCCAGCAACTGCAGCCAGCCGTTGGCCACCGCTGCGATCAGGCTGATCTGCGCCGCATTGCGCGCCTCTTCCGTCGCGAGGTACTGGGCCAGCGCCGAGTCCTTCAGGCTGGTGATGCGGCCGAAGAAGTCGAGCTCCCAGGCTGTGATGCCGAGGTTGACCGAATACTGCGACAGCACGCTGCCGCCCAGGCCGATCGCCTGGTACGGATTGGGGCTGGTGCGCGAGCCATTGGCCGATACGCCGACGTTGGGGAACAGCGCCGAGCGCTGCACCTGGAACTGCGCGCGGGCCTGCTCGATGTTCTGCACCGAGACGCGCAGGTCGCGGTTGTTGGCGAGCGCCGTCTCGATGAGCCGGGCCAGGCGCGGGTCGGTGAAGAAGTCCTGCCAGGCCACGGTCGATGCGGCTGCGCCGCCGGGCTGCGACGGGTCGCCGGGGAACACGGTCGGCACCGGTGCGGCCGGGCGCTCGTAGGTGGGCGCGAGCGAACAGCCGGTCACGAACAGTGCCGCGGCCAACGCGAGTGGGATGAGTTTCATGCTGCGTGAAGACATGGCGTGCTCGCGATCAGTCATGGGCTTCCTGGATGCCGGCCGCCTGCGCGTGGCGCAAGTCCGCTTCATGCTGGCGCTTGCTGCCCTTGAACAGTGTGCGCACCACCACGAAGAACACCGGGACGAAGAGCACTGCCAGCGAGGTGCCGGTCAGCATGCCGCCCAGCACGCCGGTGCCGATCGCGCGCTGGCTGGCCGAGCCCGCGCCCGAGGCCAGCACCAGCGGCAGCACGCCGAGGCCGAAGGCCAGCGAGGTCATGATGATCGGCCGGAACCGCAGGTGCGCCGCCGCCAGCGCCGACTCGACGATGCCGCGCCCGGAGGCCTGCAGATCCTTCGCGAACTCGATGATCAGGATCGCGTTCTTCGCCGAGAGGCCGATGATCGTGATCAGCCCCACCTGGAAGTACACGTCGTTCGAATAGGCACGCAGCAGCGTGGCCAGCAGCACGCCCAGCACGCCCAGCGGCACCACCAGGATCACGGCCAGTGGAATGGTCCAGCTCTCGTACAGCGCGGCCAGGCTCAGGAACACCGCCAGGATCGAGAAGCCGTAGAGGATGATCGCCTGCGAGCCGGCGAGCTTTTCCTCGCGCGACTGGCCGGTCCATTCGAAACCGAAGCCGGCCGGTAGTTTCGCGGCCAGTTGCTCCATCTCGTTCATCGCCGCGCCCGAGCTGTAGCCCGTCGCGGCCGAGCCCGAGATGCGCACGGCCGGATAGCCGTTGTAGCGCACCGTCTGCTGCGCGCCATTGACCCAGCGCGTCGTCGCGAACGTGCTCAGCGGCACCGGCTGGCCCTGCACGTTGCTGGCGTTGAGCTGGAGCAGGTCGCCCGGCTGCATCCGCGCCGGCGCGTCGGCCTGCACCACCACGCGCTGCAGGCGTCCGCGGTTCGGGAAGTCGTTGATGTAGGCGGAGCCGAGCGCGGTCGACAGCGTCGTGTTGATCGCATCGAAGGTCACGCCCAGCGCGTTCGCCTTGTCGCGGTCGATGTCGATCTGCAGTTGCGGCGCATCCTCCAGGCCATCGGGGCGGACCTGCGTCAGCAGCTTGCTCTGGCTCGCCATCCCCAGCAGCTGGTTGCGCGCATTGATCAGCGCCTCGTGGCCCAGGCCACCGCGGTCCTGCAGGCGGAACGTGAAGCCGCTGGCATTGCCCAGCTCGGGAATCGGCGGTGGCGAGAGCGGGTAGATGAAGGCGTCGCGCACGCCCAGCAGCGCGCCGAACGCACGCTGTGCGAGCGCATCGGCCGAGTGGCCCGCTTCCCGACGCTGGTCCCAGTCCTTCAGCGTCACGAAGGCGAGGCCGGCGTTCTGCCCCTGACCGGAGAAGCTGAAGCCCAGCACGCCCACCATGCTCTGCACTTCGGGCTGCTTGAGGATGAAGTCCTCCACCTGCTTGACCACCGACAGCGTGCGTTCCTGCGTCGCACCCGGCGGCAACTGGATGTTGACGATGATGTTGCCCTGGTCTTCCTGCGGCAGGAACGAGGTGGGCAGGCTGCGGAACACGAACACCACCGCGGCGATGATCGCGACATAGATGATCAGGTAGCGCGCCGCGCGCTTCAGGATGCGCGCCACCAGGCTTTCGTAGCCCTTGGCGGTGCTGGAAAAGCCGCGGTTGAACCAGCCGAAGAAGCCGGTCTTCTCATGGTGGTGCCCGGCCTCGACCGGCTTCAGCAGCGTGGCGCACAGTGCCGGCGTGAGCGACAGCGCCATCGTGGCCGAGAAGGCGATGGAGGCCACCATCACCGCCGAGAACTGGCGGTAGATGTTGCCGGTGGAGCCGGCGAAGAACGCCAGCGGCACGAACACCGAGATCAGCACCACGGTCACGCCGATGATGGCACCCGAGATCTGCTTCATGGCCTTGCGCGTGGCCTCCAGCGGCGGCAGGCCTTCCTCGCTCATGATGCGCTCGACGTTCTCCACCACCACGATCGCATCGTCCACCACGATGCCGATCACCAGCACCATGCCGAACATCGTCAGCACGTTGATCGAGAAGCCCAGTGCGAACAGCACGGCAAAGGTGCCCAGCAGCGCGATCGGCACCACGATGGTCGGGATGATCGTGTAGCGCCAGTTCTGCAGGAACAGGAACATCACCACGAACACCAGCGCCACGGCCTCCAGCAGCGTCTTCACCACTTCGGTGATGGAGATGCTGACGAAGCGCGAGCTGTCGTACGGAATGGTCCACTTCACGCCTTGCGGGAAGTACTTGGCCAGCTCCGTCATCTTGGTGCGGATCGCCTTGGCCGACTGCAGCGCGTTGCCGCTCGGCGCCAGCTGCACGCCGATGCCCACGGCCGGCTGGCCGTTCAGGCGCGCCGAGGTCGAATAGGCCTGGCCGCCCAGTTCGATGCGCGCCACGTCTTTCAGCCGGACGGCGGAGCCGTCGGTGTTGGCGCGCAGCACGATGTTGCCGAACTGCTCGACCGAGGTGAGCTGGCCGTTGACCACGACCGTCGCCGCGATGGCCTGGCCGGTGACGTTGGGCAGGTCGCCGATCGACCCCGAGGCCACCTGCGCGTTCTGCCCGCGGATGGCGTTGTTGACGTCGCCGGCGGACAGGTTCAGGCCCTGCAGCTTGTTCGGGTCGATCCAGATGCGCATGGAGCGCTCGGTGCCGAACAGCTGCGCCTGGCCGATGCCGGGCACGCGCTGCAGTTCGGGCACGACGTTGCGCGAGGCATAGTCGCCCAGCGCGATCGGGTCGATGGCCGGGTTGTCCGACGAGAGGATCGTGAACAGCAGGAAGTTGTTGCGCGACTTGTCGACGCGAACGCCCTGCTGCGTCACCGCGGCCGGCAGCCGCGGCGAGGCGCGCGACAGGCGGTTCTGCACGTCCACCTGCGCGAGGTCGGGATTGGTGCCGGTCTCGAAGCTGATCGTGATGGTGCCGGTGCCGTCGGCCTGCGCCACCGATTCCATGTAGATCAGCCCGGGCGAGCCGTTCATCTCGCGTTCGATGACGGAGAGCACGCTGTCCTCAAGGGTCTGCGCCGACGCGCCGGGGTAGGCGGCGGTCACGACGATGGCGGGCGGCGCCACCGGCGGATACTGCGAGATCGGCAATTGCGTGATGGCAACGCTGCCCATCACGATGATGAACAGCGCGATCACCCACGCAAAGATCGGACGCTCGATGAAGAACTTGGCCATGCGGGCGGGCTCCTTACTGCTTCGCGGCCGGTGCCGGCTTGTCCGCCTCGGCGGGGGCGGCAGGGGCGGGGGCGGCGGGTTGCGCAGGGGCTGCGGCAGTGGCAGACTCCGCCGGCTTCCACGGCACGGCCTTCACCGGCGTGCCGGGGGGCAACATCTGGAGCTTCTGGAAGCCGTCCACCATCACCTGCTCGCCGGCCTTCAGGCCATCGAGCACGACCCACTGGTTGTTCTGCGCGGCGCTGATCTTCACGGTGCGCTTGGTGATCTTGCCGTCGGTTTCGACCACCGACAACGTGTCGCCTTGCTGGGTGCGCGTCACGGCCTGCTGCGGCACGGTGATGGCATCGTTGACCCGCGCCTGCTCGATGCGCACGCGCACATAGAGGCCCGGCAACAGGTTGCCCTTGGGGTTGGGCACCTCGGCGCGCAGCATGACCTGGCCGCTCGTCGCATCCACCGTCAGGTCGGTGAACAGCAGCTTGCCGGCCAGCGGGTATTCGGTGCCGTCCTCGAGCACGATGCGGACGCTGGCGGCGCCGGAGCCATCGGCCCGCTTGAACTGGCCGTCGTCCATCGCGCGGCGCAGCTTGATCACGTCGGTGGCCGATTGCGTGAAGTTCACGTAGAGCGGGTTGATCTGCTGGATCACCGCCAGCTGCGTCACGTCATTGCCCTGGCCGACCAGTGCGCCTTCGGTGACCAGCGCGCGGCCGATGCGGCCCGAGATCGGCGCCGTCACGGTGGCGTAGGCGAGATTGATGTTGGCGGTCGTCACCGCCGCGCGCCCCACGGCCACGTCGGCCACGCCCGATTTGGCTGACGCCACGGCGGTGGCGTATTCCTGCTTGCTGACCGCATTGGCCTCGACCAGCGGCTTGTAGCGATCGGCCAGCGCCTGGGCTTGCGCGGCGTTGGCCTCGGCACGCGCCAGGGCGGCTGCGGCGCTCTGCGCGGCCGCAGCGTAGGGGGCCGGGTCGATCTTGAACAGCGGCTGCCCGGCCTTCACGTCGCTGCCTTCGCGAAACAGCCGCTCCTGCAGGATGCCGGCGGCGCGGGCGCGCACCTGCGCCACACGCGAGGCTTCGAGACGGCCCGGCAGTTCGGTCACCAGGCCGATGTTGCCCGGCGTTGCCACGACCACGCCCACTTCCGGCGCCGGCGGCTTGCCGCCACCACCGCCGCCTGCGGGCGCACCGCCGCCTGCTGCCGGCGCCTCGCCCTTGCCGCACCCGGCAAGGGCCAGCAGCGTCACTGTGGTGACGGCGGCGACGAGTGCACGCATCGAAAACGACAAACGTTGAGTGACATGCGAGGCAGGCATGCGGTTCCTTCCAGTGAACAGCGAGGAGAGAGAGACGGGACCAGGCGCAGTCTGCAAAGCAAAAACCGTGGCAATGCCGAGACCTGGGCAGGCCCGCTAGTTTACATACGGCGGTGTATGTATATTGGTGCGCCGGTCGACCGGAACCTGTTTAACCGAGGAGGTGCATTGGCACGCCGTACGAAGGAAGAAGCACTCGCCACCCGCCACCGTCTGCTCGATGCGGCCGAGTTGCTGTTCCAGCAGCAGGGGGTATCGAGCACCTCGCTGCAGCAGATCGCCGAGCATGCGGGCGCCACCCGCGGCGCCGTCTATTGGCATTTCAAGGACAAGGCCGATCTGTTCCACGCGATGCTGGAGCGCGTCACCTTGCCGCTCGAGGCCGCGCGACGCATGGGTGAGCATCCTGCGCTGGACCCGCTGGACGTGATCGAGAACGCGATGGTCACTGCCTTGCGCCAGGTCGCGACAGATCCGCAGGTGCGCCGCGTCTTCGAGGTGGCAACGCACAAGGTCGAGTACGCCGGCGAGACCGCGTCCCTGCAGCGTCGCCATCAGGAATGCCGTGATGCCTGCGTGAGCGATTTCGAGGACGCACTGCGCCGGGCCGCGCGCAGTGCCAAGGTCAAGCTCACCGTGCCCGCGCCGATGGCCGCGCAGGGCCTGCATGCGCTGATCAGCGGGCTGATCCAGAACTGGCTGCTGGATCCGGAGGCCTTCGCGCTGGTGGCGACGGGGCGATGCACTTTCAATGCGTACCTCGCCGGCCTGGGATTCGCTCGAGGCAGTGGGCCAAAGGGGGTCGAGGCAAAAGCCCCTGAATATGCGGGTCATGCCACGCAATAGGCGATAATGCGAGGCTCCGGTTCAACACCGGCGCAAACCTCTCTCGCTGTATTTCAACGGATAGAATTCGGCCCTCCGAAGGCTGAGATCCAGGTTCGATTCCTGGCGGCGGGACCAAATGCAAAGGCCGGAAGCTTCCAAGAGCTTCCGGCCTTTTTCGTTTCTCCGCGAGGCAGGCTCACACAGCCTGCCAGCACGATCGCCTGTCGCTCAGTGTGCCGCGCTTTCTTCCATTTCCTTCCGCAGCATGTGCTTTTGCACCTTGCCCGTCGGCGTGTGCGGCAAATCAGCGCGCATGATGAACTCGCGCGGAATCTTGTACTTGGCGATCCGCTCCGTCAGAAAGGCGCGCAGGTTGTCGACGTCGACCGCAGCGCCCGGTTGCGGGACCACGAACGCGACCACGGTTTCGCCCCATTCCGGATGCGGACGGCCCACCACGGCCACGCCGGCGACAGAGGGATGCGCCGACACCGCGTCTTCCACTTCCTTTGAATAGACGTTCTCGCCGCCGGTGATGATCATGTCCTTGCTGCGGTCGGCCATGAAGAGGTAGCCATCGGCATCGAGCCGGGCCAGGTCGCCCGACTTGTACCAGCCGTTGCTCATGGACTTGGCCGTGGCGTCGGCGTCGTCGAGGTATTCCATCATGGCCGACTCGGCCTTGATCCAGATCTCGCCGATGTCGCCCGGCCTGGCATCGCTGCCGTCTTCACGCACCACGCGCATGTCGATGCCGGGCGTCGCGACGCGCCCGATGGAGCCGGCCTTGTCGATCTGTTCTTCCGGATAGAGCACGGTGCCGCCGGGGCCAGTTTCGGTCATGCCATACACCTGGAAGAAGCAGTCGCTCTTGTACGCCGCCGACAGCCTGCGGGCCACGTCGGCGCCGATCGGTCCGCCGCCGTAGATGTAGGCCCGCACCGAACTCAGGTCGAAGCTGTCGAAATCGGGGACCACCTGCAACGGCATCGTGTAGGCCACGGGCGCGCCGAAGAACAGCGTCACCTTTTCGTCCTGGATGACCTGAAGGAAGTGACGCGGATGGAACTCGCGCATGAGCACGACAGTGCCGCCGACGTACATCGTGCCCATGAACCAGTTGTTGAGCGGCGACGAGTGCCAGATCGGCATGGCGATCAAGGTTCGCTCGTTGCGCGTCATCGACAGCGCCGCCGCGGTGGTCAACGCGACATGGCACACGGCATGATGGCTGTGCAGGCAGCCCTTGGGCTTGCCGGTGGTCCCGGAGGTGTAGAGCACCTCGGCCGCATCGGCGGCGGCCGGGTCGCTGCCGTCGATGCCCTGCGCCTGCTCGACCGCAGCGTCGAAGGATGCATGGCCTTCCGCCGCCGAATCGGTGCTCAGCGCGGCGACGCGCACCGACAGCTTGTCGATCACCGGCGCCAGCGCACCGTCGAACACGCAGATGCGGGCGCCGGAGTGCGACAGCACGTAGTCGACTTCGGGGGCCTGCATCTTGTGATTCACCGGCACGACCACGCAGCCGAGCCGCCATGCACCGAGCATCGCGACCACGACGCCGGGCGTGTTGTAGCCCATCACCGCCACCTTGTCGCCGGCCACGGCGCCCTGGGCCTGAAGCACCGCGGCAGCACGGCGCGACTGGTCCAGCACCTGCGAGTAGGTATGGCTCTGGCCTTGATAGCGCAGGAACGGCTTCGATGGGTACTTGCGGACGTTGCTTTCGAAAAGCGAATTGATGTTCATGGTTTGTCTCCTTCGATGACTGGGGCTGCCTGGCGACGGCGCGCGCCTCCCGGCCGACCGCCGCCCGAGGCTATCTGCAGTCGTCGCCTGCAACACGCGCATTGGCGTCAATCCGCCGCCGATCTACCTCAGCGTTTTCCCTTGACTGTCACAACGGCGCATTTTCGGCCGCGGCCCGCTGCATAGAGTGACCGGCCGTGCAAGACATCACGACCCTAAACCAAGCGAGCACCGCATGAACGAAATGAACCACCTCAGCGCCCTTGACGCCGGCTTCCTGCACATGGAAACCGCCGAGACGCCCATGCACGTCGGCAGCCTGCACCACTTCGAGATGCCGGAAGGCTATGCCGGCAACTGGTTCGAGGACGTCAAGGCCCACGTCGCCCAGCGCATGCACCTGGCGCCGGTGTTCACGCGCAAGCTGGCGGCCATGCCCTTCGAACTGGCCAACCCGATCTGGATCGAGGACGACGACATCGACCTCGACCAGCACATCCGGCACGTCACGCTTCCGGCCCCCTGCAGCGAAGAGCGCCTGCATGCGCTGATCGCACGGCTGCACTCCACCTTGCTCGACCGCAGCCGCCCGCTGTGGGAGTTCTATGCCATCGACGGCTTGCCGGGCAACAGCCGCGCGTTCTACATGAAGCTGCACCACGCGGGCATCGACGGCAAGGCCGGCGTCGCGTTCGCGAGCGCCATGTTCGACGCGACGCCCGAGCCGCGCGTCATCCGCAAGCCTCATCGCCGCAAGTCAGCCGGCCGCTATCAGCTCGGCTTCGCGGAACTGCTCGGCGCAGCGGTCCAGAACAACGTCGCGCAAACGGCCAAGCTGGTCAGCATGCTCCCGCGCACGGCCCGTGCCATGTACGCGGCATGGGACGAGGGCAACAAGGAATGGGCCAAGGGCGCGGCAAGCAATGGCCTGCTCGCGCAATTGAAGACGATGAAGTTCAAGGCCGCCCCTCGCACCCCCTTCAACGTGACCATCACGAACCAGCGCAGTTTCACGGGCGTGAGCCTGCTCGTCGACGACGTGAAGCGGGTGGCCAAGCTCCACGGCGCGTCCGTCAACGACGTGGGCATGTGGATCTGCAGCACGGCGCTGCGTCGCTACCTCAAGGACGCGAACGAATTGCCTGACGAATCGCTGATGGCGGCCGTGCCCATCTCGGTGCGCGCCGAAGGCGACACCTCCGCCAACAACCAGGTCACGATGGGGCGCGTGGAGCTGTTCACCAACGAGGGTGATCCCCTCAAGCGGCTGGCGGGCATCAAGGCCTCGGCGCAGGAGATGAAGCGGAACGCCGGCGGCATGCGCGGCGCGATCCCGATGGATTTCCCCTCGTTGGGCGTACCCATGCTGGCCTCGGGCATGGCTTCGCTCATGGGCCGCTCCAAGCTGTCCGAGCGACTGCCGGCCGTTGCCAACGTGCTCATATCCAACGTGCCGCGTCCGCGCGAGCCGCTCTACATGGCGGGCGGGAAGATGAGCACCTACCTGCCGGTGTCGGCCATCTCCCACGGCATGGCGCTGAACATGACCATCCACGGCTACAACGACCAACTGGCATTCGGCCTGCTGGCCTGCCGCCGCACGGTGCCCGACATCGAGGTGCTGGGTTCCTACATCCTGCCGGCGTTCGAGGAGCTTTGCATCCTGTCGCAACACGTCGCGGTGCGCGAGGCAATGGCCAAGCCACGGGAAAAGCGCCGGCCGGAGAAAGCCCTCGCCGATTGACCCGGGCGTTCACCCGTCGAACGACGGGGCCACCAGGATGATCTTCCGGTATGCGAGCTTGAGGAAGCCCGCATCCTCGAGCTTGCGCAGTTCCATGTGCACGCGCTGCCGCGAGGCGCCGACCGCCGCGGCGAGGTCGTCCTGGGCAATCTCGAGCACCGTCTGTCCCTCGCCGTCCTTCTGCCCGAACTGCTCGGCGATGCGCAGCAGTTGCGCCCTGACACGCGAGGTCAGGGTGCGATAGCCGCTGGCGTTGATGATGTCGAACATCAACCCCACGCGATGGCTCAGGGCCACGGCAACGCCGATCGCGGCCTCCGGCACCTGGTGCAGCACTTCCATGAAGTCCTCGCTCGCCACCTGCAGGATGACAGCGGGGCTGTCGGCAATGATGTTGACGGCGAACGGCATGCCGCCGAGCACGTTGGGCACGCCGAACAACTCGTACTCCTTGAGCCAGCCCAGCAGGCTCTCGTCCCCATCGGAGGTCAGCGTGGAAGCTCGGACCCGGCCCTCAAGCACGATCATCACCGCCTGCAACTTGTCTCCGCGCGAAACGATGGACTGGCCGCGCTGCCAGTGCTTGCGCTGTCCTCGCTGCAGCAGCAACTCGACTGCCTCGGCTGGAAGATGCGCCAGCACCGGGCCGTCGGTGGCCATGGACCAGGGCGGATTCGACGGGGTGTTCACGGTCGCGACCATTCGCAATTATTTGCCTTGCCGGTTGATTGCGCCGCATCAATCAGGGAAAACGACAGGCAACGAATGCGCGACATTGTCACTAACGGGAAGGTCGCAGCGGCACAAGAGGCCTAACCTCCATGGGGTCGACGCGCTCACGGCGCGGAGGGAGGGAATCAAGTCCGACGAACTGCAACGCCAAAGTCGTGGCCGCCGCCATGACCCCAGGGCCACCGGCCGCCCTGTGCGGCGGCAGCGCGATTCACCCGGGATCTCAAGATGATTCGCCTCAATGCAAGGCAGTCACCGTGATCTTCCGAAGCCACGACACCACCAAAACAATGGGCGCACTCCGGGGCGCCGCCATGTGCCGCAACCCGCGGCATCAACCTGAGGAGACAAGAGAATGAGTTCCAGTGCGACAGTGGGTCTGGCGACCATGCCAACGCCGGCCGAGATGGGTCGGGCCGAATCGTTGTATTCGAAGGTTGGCTGGCGCCTGTTGCCGGTGCTGCTGGTGGCCTACATGGTCGCCTACCTCGACCGCATCAACATCGGCTATGCGCAGCTGGGTATGAAGCAGACGCTGCCCTTCAGCAACGAGGTCTACGGTCTCGGCGCGGGCATCTTCTTCATCGGCTACCTGATCTTCGAGGTGCCCAGCAACCTGATGCTGGTGAAGATCGGCGCGCGCAAGACGATGCTGCGCATCATGGTGCTGTGGGGCCTGGCGGCGACGGCGATGATGTTCGTCACCACGCCGACGGAGTTCTACGTGGTCCGCTTCCTGCTCGGTGCATTCGAAGCGGGTTTCTTCCCCGGCATCATCCTGTACTTCACCTACTGGTACCCGTCGATCCGGCGTGGCCAGGTGATCGCGATCTTCATGTCGGCCACCACCCTCATGAGCGTGGTGGCCGGGCCGTTGAGCGGCGCGACGCTGAAGTTCCTGGACGGCGTCAATGGCTGGCATGGCTGGCAGTGGTTGTTCCTGGTGCAGGGAATGCCAGCGGCGATCCTCGGCGTGGTCCTCTTCTTCTGGCTCGATGACAAGCCGGCCCAGGCGAAATGGCTGAGCCCGGCCGAGAAGAACCTGCTCCAGTTCAACCTCGAGAACGACATCGACACCAGCGGCAAGGCCGGTCACTCGTTCGGCAAGTCGCTGCGTGACCCCAAGGTGTACCTGCTGTCGCTGGCGTACTTCCTCCTGCTGGGCGCCACCTATGCGCTGGTGTTCTGGCTGCCCACGCTGATCCAGAGCTGGGGCGTGAAGGACGTGCTGATGGTCGGCATCTATGCGGCCATCCCCAATGCGGTGGGTGTGGTCGGCATGATCTGGCTGGGACGCAGTTCCGACAGGCATGGCGAGCGTCGCTGGCACTACTTCGCGTGCGTGCTCATCGCGGCCATCGGCCTGGGCATCACCACCTTGCTGACCGGCGCACTGGTGCCCTCGCTGGCGGCGCTGTCGTTCGCGGTGATCGGCGTCGCCGCCGCCACGCCGCTGTTCTGGACCGCGGTGACGGAGTACCTGCCCAGGTCGTCCGCGGCTGGCGGCATCGCCTTCATCAGCAGCCTGGGCGCCTTCGGGCCGTCGGTGAGCCCGTCGGTCAACGCGGCCATCACCAAGGCCACCGGCAACGGCGTCTACAGCATGTACGCGGTGATGGCGGCCTACATCGTCTCGGGCGCCCTCCTGCTGATGGTCGTGCGCGCGAAAAACAACGAGGGACAAATATCATGATCGGCATCCACCCCAACAACCAGGCCATCGACCTGAAGGACTACAACCTCTACACCAGCGACCCCGTGCTGCGCCGCGCGGTCAAGCGGGCCGGCGCCGAATGGTGCGATGCCGAACTCGTGGCCCAGGGTGCCGAATACGGCTCGGCCGAGACATTGCAGGCCGGCGAGGACGCCAATACCTACGAGCCCGAACTGCACACGCTCTCGCGCACCGGCGAGCGCATCGACTGGGTCAAGTTCCATCCGGCGTGGCACAAGATGATGGCCATGGCGCGCCGCAACGGCATGGCCAACCGGCCCAGCAACGACAGCCGCCCCTCCGCATGGGCCGCCTATGCCGCCACGCTCTACATGCAGTGCCAGGTCGAGGCCGGCTCCACCTGCCCGACGACCATGACCAAGGGCAGCGTCCCGGTGCTGAAACTCAATCCCGCCCTCTACGCCTCGATCGCCGACAAGCTCGCCTCGATGGAACATGACGAGCGCGACATCCCGGTCGCCCAGAAGCGGTCGATGACCGTCGGCATGGGCATGACGGAAAAGCAGGGCGGCAGCGACCTGCGCACCAACATCACCCGCGCGGTGCCCATCGGCAGCGGGCCGCTCGGAGAAGAGTTCGAGCTCACCGGCCATAAGTGGTTCTTCTCCGCGCCGATGTGCGATGCCCACCTGGTGCTGGCCAGGACCGATGAGCGCGGCGCCTCCTGCTTCTACGTCCCGCGCTGGAAGCCGGACGGCACCAAGAACCCGATCCACATCCAGCGCCTGAAAAACAAGGTGGGCAACCGTTCCAACTCCAGCAGCGAGGTGGAGTTTCATGGTGCCTGGGGCGTGCTGGTCGGCGAGGAAGGCCGCGGCATCCCGACCATCATCTCCATGGCGGCCATCACCCGCCTCGACTGCGCGCTCGCCGGCGCGGCCCAGATGCGTGCGGCCTTCGCCCAGGCGCTGCACTACACCCGCAATCGCCATGCCTTCGGCAAGGCATTGGTCGACCAGCCGCTGATGACCGAGGTGCTCGCCGACATGGCGCTCGAATCCGAAGCCGCCACGCTGCTGGTCATGGACCTGGCCGAGCACTTCGCGTCGACCGAACCGCTGGACATGGCCTGGCGCCGCGTCCTCACGCCGGCGGCCAAGTTCTGGGTCACCAAGCGCGCGATCGCCGTGACGGCCGAGGCGATGGAAGTGTTCGGCGGCAACGGCTATGTGGAGACCGGTCCGATGGGTCGCCTCTTCCGCGAGGCGCCGGTCAACTCGATCTGGGAAGGCTCGGGCAACGTGATGTGCCTGGACGTGCTGCGCGCCATTTCGCGCAACCCGAACGACGCGTTGATGGTGCTGGACCGCCTGGGCGAGATCGCGGCGAACGAGCCGCGAGTGCTGGCACAGGTGCAATCCCTGCGCGATGACTTGCAACTCCCGCCTGATGCGCTGGAACGCAAGGCTCGCCGCTTCACGAAGCGCCTGGCACTGACGGTGCAGTCCTGCCTGATGCTCCAGCATGCCGAGCCGATTGCGGCGCAAGCCTTCATCAACAGCCGCTTCGATCCGGAGTGGGGCGCGGTGGGCGGCATTACCTGCGGCACCGAAGACGCCGCTGCGTTGCTGCGCGCTGCCTGGGTTTGAGCGGAACCAGGGGAATCGGGGGAGCCCCCGCGACTCACTTTCAAGACCGGAGGATTCAAGGCTTCCGGTCTTTTTGCTTTCAGGCGCTCGGGAGTTCCGCCATCACCGCGGTGCCACAGACCCGGCCAGCTTGCCCGCCAGTCCACCGACACGATCGACCCGCCGCGCAATCGCGGCCTGCAGCAGTTGCGGCGCCGCCGCGAGCGTGAACCAGTGGCGTGCGCGCGTGATGCCGGTGTAGACCAACTCGCGCGTCACGATCGGGCTCGGCCGCTCCGGCAGCAGCAAGGCGGTGTGCGTGAACTCGGAACCTTGCGACTTGTGCACGGTCATCGCGAACACCGTTTCCACCGCGCGCAGGCGGCTGGGCAGCACCCAGTGGATGCCACCCTTGCCGTCGCCGGCGGCGAAGGCGACGCGCAGGATCCAGCGCGGTCGTGATTCGCCCGGCGGCGTCGTCGGCAATGCCAGCGTCATGCCCACGTCGCCGTTCATCAGGCCCAGTCCGTAGTCGTTGCGGGTGACCAGCACGGGGCGGCCCGGGTACCAGCCGCCGTGTTCGGCTTCGAGAAGGTTCTCGGCGCGCAGAAGCGCCGCGATGCGCAGGTTCAGGCCTTCGACGCCCTGCGGCCCGCCACGCAGCGCGCACAGCAACTGGAACTGGCCGTAGGCCGTCAGCACCTCTTGCGCCCACGCGTCGAATTCGGGCTGCGGCGCGTCGATGCCCGGCTGGCGCTCGCGCATCAGCGTCAGGTAGTGGCGGTAGCCGACCGGCGGGGCCACGGGCTGGTTGTCGCCCTCGACCCGACCTCGGCCCTGAGCGGCAAAGCCTTCCGCCGCGCCGTCGACCACCAGCCGCCGCAGCGTCGCGTCGTCGACGGGCCATTGCTGCGAGACGTCCGGATAGCGCCTGTCGAAGACGTGTTGCACCTTCAGGCCATCGCCGGCGTTGACGGCTTCGGCCAGCTTGCCGATGCCGCTCTGTGCGCTGAAGCGATGGCTCACGCGCAGCTTGACGACGGCCTGGTCGAGCGGCTTGCCGGTGGCGTCGCACAGTTCGGGGTCGAAGAATTCGCCGGTGACGGCCTGCAGCCACGCCGCCGTGTCGGCGTTGTAGTGGCCGGCGTCGGCGCGTGCGCAGAGGTCGCCCAGCACCGCGCCGGCTTCCACCGAGGCGAGCTGGTCCTTGTCGCCCAGCAGGATGAGGCGCGCGTGCGGCGGCAGCGCGGCGAACACCGAGGCCATCATCTCCAGATCCAGCATCGAGGCTTCGTCGAGCACCAGCAGGTCGAGCGGCAGCGGGTTGCGCGCGTTGTGGCGGAAGTGCCGCGTGTCGGGGCGGCTGCCGAGCAGGCGGTGCACGGTGCTGACGTCGGTCGGGATGGCGGCGCGCACGGCTTCGGCGTTGGGCAGGCCCGGCAGCGGCAGGCGCGCGACCGCGCCGGCGATGGATTCGTTCAAGCGTGCCGCTGCCTTGCCGGTGGGCGCTGCGAGGCGGATGCGCTGGCGTCCCGCCGCGCCGTGGCCTGCCGACAGTGCCAGGTGCTGCAGCACTGCCAGCAGGCGCACCACGGTCGTCGTCTTGCCGGTGCCGGGACCGCCGGTGATGATGCTGAAGCCCTGCCGCACCGCGATGGCGCAGGCGATCTTCTGCCAGTCGGTGCCCGTGCCGTCGCGGGGCGGGAACAGGGCGTCCAGCGCTGCCGCCAGGTCGGACTGCACCTCGGGTGCGGCGGCGGGCGTGGGCATCGCGACACGGTGGGCGATTGCGTCGCTCACCGATTGTTCGTACTGCCAATAGCGGCGCAGGTACAGGCGGTCGCCGGCGTGGACCAGTGGCGTCGCGCCGGGGCCGGGGGCGACCAGGGAGGGATGCTTGAGGGCCTTGTTCCACTTCGCAAGGGTGACGCCCGCAAGCAGGGTGGCAGGCGGCGTCGGCGGCAGGCCCTCGACTTCTCGAGCGAGGCCTTCGGGGGGCATCGACAAGGCCTGGCCCGCATCGGCCAAGGCGGCGCGCAAGTCCAGGCAGGCATGGCCGCGGCCCAGCTGGTGGCTGGCGAGCGCGGCGCCGAGGATCAGCAGCGGATCGGCGTCGGGCGCCTGCTGGGACAGGAACGCGGCGAAGCTGCGGTCCAGCGCGCGCAGCCAGCCCTGCGCGACCCATCGGTCCAGGTCGGCGAGCAAGGGCGCGTGGCGCGCCGGCAGGGGGCTCAGGAAGACGCGTGGCATGACGACGGGCGGGATCATCGGACGGCCTCCGTGCGCGGCGTCGCGGCGCCGCTGAAGAGCGCATCGAGCGCGTCGATCAGCACCCTCGGCGGCCGCTCGCAATGCAGGCCTTGCCCCGGCGCCGCATGTCCGCGCAGGAACACGTAGACGGCACCGCCCACGTGGCGCTCGTAGTCGTAGTCGGGCAGCCGCGATCGCAGCAGGCGATGGAGCGCGAAGATGTAGAGCACGTATTGCAGTTCGTAGCGGTGATGGAGCACGGCCTTGCGCAGGGCAGCGGGCGTGTAGTCGGCGTCGCGCGGGCCGAGCCAGTTGGACTTGTAGTCGGCCACGAAGTAGCGGCCCTCGTGCTCGAACACCAGGTCGATGAAGCCCTTGAGCATGCCGTTGACCTGCTGCGGCAGCAGCTTCGGGCGGGGCGCGGCATCGAGCGTGTGGCGCGTGACCAGCGCGTCCAGCGCGCGTGTGTCGACCTGCTGCGCGGCCAGCCAGAACTCCATCTCGATCTGGACGCGGCCCAGCGATGCAGGGCTCACGGGTGTCGGGGCCGAAATCAGCGCATCGAGCCGCAACGGAGTGCCGAGCCAGTCGAGCAGCCATTTACGCAAGGGCTCGATCCAGGTGCTCCAGCCGTTCAGGTTGCAGCGCCGCGCGATCAGGTCGGCCAGGTCGGCTTGTGCGTCCGCATCGGCATGCACGCGCGCGAAGCCCTTGCGGCCTACCCATTCGAGCAGGCCGTGCAGGAAGCTGCCGGGGCCGGCGCCGCGCGGGAAGCCGTGCAGCCCGCCGATCGCGGCTTCGGCTGCGTGCCCAGCGTCCGCGTCTTCAGCGACCGATTCGCTGCCGACGCGGCTCTCGGCGTAGATGTCCTCGGCGGCCGTGGCGGGGCTGGGCAGCATGGCCGGTGGCAAGGCGGGGGTCGTGTCGTCGACGGGCGTGTCGTCGATCGCGCCCACGCTGCGCAGGGCCGAGTAGCTGGCGATCCACCAGCTCTCGCGCGGGCCGGCGGGCAGCGGCGGTTCGGGCGCGGGCAGGACCGTGGTGGCTGGCGGCTGGTAGCGCGTGTCGTCGGGCGCGGGAGCGGCATGGACGGCGATGCCGTCGCCGCTGCGCGCCAGTTCAGCGAGCGCTTCGTTGAGTGCCGCGGGCGATAGCGGCTGGCCATTCCCCGCAGGTCGAGGAGGCTTTGCCTGCACGATCGGATCCCCGGCGGGGGGCGGGCCGGCCTTGACCCCGCCAAGGGGGTTCAGCAAGTACCCGAGCGCACTCCGCTCCACACCGGACAGCGGCGCCACGCCCACCCAGGTCGCAAAGCGCGCTCGGGTCAGCGCGACGTAGAGCTTGCGCAGGTCTTCGCCCAGGCGCTCCTCGTCCACCCGCGCAACGGCTTCGTCACCGGCCTGCAATGCCACCACGAGCCGGCCCTGGTCGTCGTGCCATTTGAGCGGCAGGTCTTTCGCCGTGGCGGCGCGGAAGGCGGTCGCGAACGGCAGGAACACCAGCGGGTACTCCAGGCCCTTCGACTTGTGCACCGTCACCACCTTGACCAGGTCGGCGTCGCTTTCCAGGCGCAGCTTGCGCGCGTCGTTCTCGTTGTCGGTCTCGCTTTCGCCGCGCTGCTCGGACAGCCAGCGGATCAGCCCGTGCTCGCCCTCGACCTGGACGCTGGCGTGCTGCAGGAGTTCGGCCAGGTGCAGCAGGTCGGTGAGGGTGCGGTCGTCGCCGGCGGCCAGGAGGCGCTGCGGCACGGCAAAGTCCTGCAGCAACTGGCGCAGCATCGGCAGCACGCCCTGGCGCTGCCACATCTGCTGGTAGCGGCGGAACTGCAGCACGCGGTCTTCCCAGGCCAGTTCGTCATGGTTGAGGCGGTCGAGTTCGGGCCAGCTCAGGGCGAGCACGGCGCAGGCCAGGGCGGCGCGCAGCGGACGGTCGTCGTCGGGTTCGGCACAGGCCATGAGCAGCCGTTCCAGCTCGACGGCGACCGGGCTCTGGAACACCAGGCCCTTGTCGGAGAGGTAGACGCTGCGCACGTTGCGCGCGCCCAATGCCTGGCGTACGGCCATCGCCTCGCTGCCCTTGTTGACGAGGATCGCGATGTCGCCCGGCTGGACGGGGCGCAGCGTGCCGGTGACGGCGTCGACGAAGCCGGTGGTGCCGGCCTGGCCGCCGGCCAGCAGGCGCACGATCTCGGTGGCGCATGCGGCGGACATCGATTGCTGCGCATCGCCGCTGCCGATGGTCTCGCCGCCTTCGACGGTCCAGCAGGTGAGGGCGGGTGCGGGCGCGTTGTCGCGGGTCCATCGCTCCTTGCGGCCTTGCGCTTCGACGGCGTGGAAGGGCAGGGGGTTGTCGTCCTCGCTGCGGAAGAGGAAGGCGCCCTTGCCGTCCTCGCGGTCCTCGGCCAGCCGGAACACGCGATTGACCGCATCGACCATCGCGGTGGTGGAGCGGTAGTTGGTGCCCAGCGTCGAATGGCGGTCGGCGGCGTCGCGACGCGCGGCGAGGTAGGTGTGGATGTCGGCGCCGCGGAAGGCGTAGATGGCCTGCTTCGGGTCGCCGATGAGGACCAGGGCTGTGTCCTGCGCGTTGGCCGCGACGCCGTACACCGCGTCGAAGATCCGGTACTGCAGCGGGTCGGTGTCCTGGAATTCGTCGATCAGCGCGACGGGGAACTGCGTGCGGATCAGCGCGGCCAGGCGCGGGCCGTTGGGGCCTTGCAGGGCGGCGTCGAGCCGGGCGAGAAGTTCGTCGAAGCCCATCTCCGCGCGGCGGGCCTGCTCGGTGGCCAGCCGCGCGGCGGCCCAGTGCGCGACGTGGCGCAGCACGTCGTCATGGGCGTCCGGCAGCGCGGCCAGGCGCTCGCGCAGGGTGAGCATGTCGTCGAGCGCGGGATGGTCCGGCGCCGGCACGCCCTTGGTGAAAGCTTCGGCGATGCCGCCGGGCGTCAGGCGGGTCCACGCGGTGCTGCCCTTCGGCAAGGGTTGCACCGCATCGCCGTGGGCCCAGTCGCGCAGGTCGCTCAACCACGATTGATAGAAGCGGGCTTGCAGCTTGCGGCCATCGACTTGCCTTGCGGCGCAGGCCTTGTCGAAGATCGCCTCCAGTTCGTCAGCCCACTTGGACCACGGCGCCTTGATCGCGGCCAGTTCGCGGGTCACCTCTTCGCGCGCGACCCGTAGCGCGACGGCAGGCTCCGTTCCCGCATCCAGCGATTGCGTCAGCGTCAGCAGGTTTCGGACCGACTGCGACAGCACCGCCGGCGTCGCCCACCACTCGCTCACCTGCGTCGCGTCCTCCAGCGTCAGCGGCGTGAAGAAGGTGCGCCAGTAGTCGCGCAGCACTTCGGCGCGAAGCTCGGCCTGGTCGGCTTCGAGGGTCTGCGTGAACAGAGCACCGCTGTCGAAGGCGTGCTCGCGCAGCATGCGGTTGCACCAGCCGTGGATGGTTGACACGGCGGCTTCGTCCATCCATTCGGCGGCCAGGCGCAGGGCGCGTGCGCAGGCCAGCCATTCGGTGGGCGGGTAGTCGGCGCGCAACTGGTGGAGCAGGTCGTCGCCGGGCGCTGCTGGTTCGACCGTGGCCGGGTCCACGGCGAAGGCTTCCGCCGCCTCGGCCAGGCGTGCGCGGATGCGATCGCGAAGCTCCTTGGTCGCGGCCTCGGTGAAGGTGACGACGAGGATCTCCGGCGGCGTCAGCGCGCGCGTGAAGGCCGCCGCGCCGCCGTGGCCGAGCACCAGCCGCAGGTACAGCGCGGCGATGGTGAAGGTCTTGCCGGTGCCGGCGCTGGCCTCGATCAGGCGGCTGCCGCGCAGCGGGAAGGACAGGGGCTGCAGCAAGGGAGGGGTCACGGCGCGGGTCATGCGTTCTCCCTGGCGGCGGCCGGTGCGCCCTTGGCTGACTTGATGCGGGCGTTGCCCACCGCGTCGCCCAGGGGCTTGAGCAAGGCCAATGTCCATTGCGCGAATTCGCCGCCAGACCAGAGCGCGTCGAAGTCGGGGAAGGCGCGCAGCAGGTAGTCGCTGAATTGCACCTCGCCGCTGCCGGTGACGCGCGCATCGCCGTAGCACTTGCGTGCCGCTTCGAACGCGGCTTCGTGCGGCGCATCGGCCTGCGTGCCGCCAGCGTCGAGCCAGGCGAAGGCCGTCTGCTGTGCCAAAGGCAGCGGACGGCACTGGCCCTGCTGCCATGCGTCCAGCAGCGCGGACCACCAGGCGCGCGCGTCCGCAGTGGCCAGCGGTTCCAGCTTCACGGTGCCGGCCTTGCTGATGATGCGGGTGGTGATCGAGTCGCCGGCCAGATGCGCGGCGACGTGGGCGATCCAGAAAGGCCCCAGCTTGTCGCGCCGGTAGCGGTCGTCCTTGACCAGGCTGCCGCTGTGGAGCACCAGCCTGCAGCGGTCGCCGTTGGCATTGGCGCGCAGGCCGTCGAGCCAGTCGACGAGGCGCAGCGATTCGTCCATGCCCTCGGGCAGGTGGTCCAGCGCCTCGTCGGGCAACACGCTGGGCCATTCGGCCTGCGCCCTGGCGTACTCGGCGAACATGGGCACCATCGGCTCGGCGAGTGCATGCTGCTGCAGCACGCCGAAGGGGCCTGCCGGCAGTGCGCCGCGACGGGCAATGCGTTCGAGCTGGTCGTTCATCGCGTCTTCGCGCAGGGCGCCGCCTTCCAGCGCGCTGCGTTGCGACTGGATCAGTTCGTCCTGCAGCTTCCAGTTCTCCAGCGCGTCGAGGTCGAAGGGCTCCTGGTCCTCGCTCGCGCTCTCGCGGGAATCGAGGAAGACGCCGAGGCGCAAGCGGAAGAAGGCGCGCGGCGGCTCCTTGAGGAAGTCGGCGAGCATGCGCAGCGTCAACGGGCCTTCGAATGGACGCGGTGGCAGTGCCTGGTCGTCTGGTGCGTTCTCCGGCGACGAAGTGTCGACGCGCCATCCGGTCGCGTAGCTGAACAGGCGGTCGTCGCCACCGAGCGTGAAGTAGGCGGGGTGGAAGGGCTGCAGCCGGTGCTCGACCGTCAGCGCGTGCAGCAGGCGCTGGCCCGCCTTGTCTTGCGGCAAGTCCTCGTCGCCGGCCCCTCGCCAGCCCGCGGCCAGGTGATCGCGCAACTGCGCCACCAGCACCGAGGGCGGTCGTTCGGAGTTGTCCAGGATGCTGTGCCCGACCCAGCTGATGTGCAGCTTCTCGCGCGCCGACAGCAGCGCCTCGAGGAACAGGTAGCGGTCGTCCTCGCGGCGCGAGCGGTCGCCGGGGCGGTAGTCGTGGCCCATCAGGTCGAAGTCCATCGGCACGCGGCTGCGCGGATAGTCGCCGTCGTTCATGCCCAGCAGCGCCACCACGCGGAAGGGGATGGCGCGCATCGGCATCAGCGTCGCGAAGGTCACTGCGCCGGCGAAGAAGGGCTGGTTGAGCGTCGGCTGGTCGATCTGGGCCAGCCAGTGTTCGCGCACCACCGACAGCGGCAGTTCCTCGACGAGGCCCGCGTTGTCGCAGGCGGCGAGCCAGTCCTGCAGCGAGGTCCCGAGGCGCATCAGCGTGAAGCCGTCGGCGTCTTCGCCCGCTTCGAAGAAGTCGGCGAGCAGCGCGCGCAGGCGTTCGCCCCATGCCTTGGGCGCGGCCGGCGTGGCGAGCGTGCGCCAGTGCGCTTCCAGCGTGGTCGACAGTTGGACCAGTGGGCCGAGCAAGGCGGCGTCGAGCCCGCCCACTTCATCGAGCGGCTCCACGCCGGCCCAGGCCTCGCTCGAACCCACGGCATAGCCCAGCAACATGCGCTGCAGGCCGAAGTCCCAGCTGTTCTGCGCCAGCGCCTCGGGCAGGTCCAGCGACTGGCGCTGCTCGGCATGCAGGCCCCAGCGGATGTTGGCCGCGGAGATCCAGCGGTGCAGCAGCGGCACCTGGCTTTCCTCGATGCCGAAGCGCGCGCGCAATGCGGGCACCTCCAGCCAGTCCAGCACGTCGCTCACCGCGATGCGCGACTGCGGCAGGGCCAACAGCTTTTCCAGTGCGCCCAGCAGCGGGTCGTGGTGGCGCTGGCCCTGGTCGGCCAGCGTGAAGGGGATGTGACGCGGATCGTCCGGCGTGAGCAGACCGAACACGGCCTGGACGTGCGGCGCATAGGCGGCCACGTCGGGCACCATCACGATCACGTCGCGTGGATGCAGCGTCGCGTCGGCGGCGAAGGCGGCCAGCAACTGGTCGTGCAGCACCTCGACCTCGCGCTGCGGGCCGTGCGTGACGTGGAAGGCAATGGAGCGGTCGGCGCGCGTGTCGACGGCGGGCCATTTGGTGCGCGTCTCCGGCAGCGGGCGCAGGTCGCGGATGTCGTCCTGCAACTGGCACAGCACGGTGTCGCCGGGGTTGGCGTCGAAGCAGGCGATGCGCTGGCCGATGGCCTCGAAGCGCGGAGCGTAGGCTTCCTGCTCGTCATGCAGGTCGAGCAGCCGGATGAAATCGCGGTCCTGCTTGCCCCACGCTGCCAGCAGGGGTTGTGCATGCAGGTGCATGGCTTCCTCGGCGATATCGCCCTCGCTGCCGGCGCGACGCCGCTGGCGCCAGCGCTGGGCGCGCAGCAGGTCCTTGTCGGCCACGATGTGGGACCAGTCGTGCTCGCAGGGGTTGTGCACGCACATCAGAACCTGCACCCAGCGCGCGAGCATCGCCAGCACTTCCAGCGACTGCTGCGGCAAGGACGAGATGCCGAACACCACCAGCCGGCGCGGCAACGCGGCCGGCCGCTCGCCTTGCCAGTCCGCAGCCCTGGCCATGAAGCGCTGGTGCACGGCGGCGCGACTGCTCGCCGCGCCCTCGGGGCCAACGTCATCGAGAAGCGCGCGCCAGAGCCTCGGCTGCCAGCGGAGTTCCGGCGGGACGGGTTGGCGGCCGCCCCGGCTGGCCACGATCTCGTCCCGGCCCGCGGCCCAGTCCGCGAGCCAGTCGGCGCGGTAGACCTGGTACTGGTCGAACAGGTCGGCCAGGCGCTCGGCCAGCTGGTGGCGCTTGCGCAGGTCGCTGTCGTCGACGAGGAAGCGTGACAGCGGCGCGAACACGTCCTCGGCCAGCAGCGCGGGCAGCAGGCGCATGAGGCGCCAGACCAGCAGCGTCTTGTCGAAGGGCGATGTTGCCGGCACGCCCTGTGCGCCGAGCACGGCCCGGTAGGCCTGCCAGATGAAGCTGGAAGGCAGCTCGGTCTGGATCGCGGCGGCAACGCCCACGCCGCCCTGGTCCGCATCGCGCGCCAACGAGAGCTTGAGCCACTGCGCCACGCCGTTGCTCTGCACCAGCACCCATTCGTCTTCCAGCGGCGCCAGGGGGTGGCGCGCCATCCAGGCCAGCATGAGGTCGCGCAGGGCTTCGGGGTGGTTGCTGTGCACGGCCATGAAGCCGGGGAGTAGAACGGTGTCTGTCATTGCGAGGTCGGAAAGCCAGGGGGCCGGATCATGGATGGGGATGGAGTTTCGTTGCTGGCAGGCTCGCCGGATGCGGCAGGGTCAAAAAGATTGCCCTTCGCCGGGCCCGGCCTTGGGCTTTACCCGATGCGCCCCGAGGGTCCGGGCGCTTAAATGGTACTTTCCGTTCAAACGGGGATTCGACCGTGGATGCACGCGTGGGGACAACAAGCAGCAGCCCGCTCTACCTGCTGGAGCGCAGCGATGTCGGGCTGGTCCAGCTCGACCGCGACCTCAAGGTCGTGGCGATGAACAGCTTTGCCCGGCGCGCGCTGCCGGTGGAGGACAAGCAGCCCTTCGAGAAGATGGTGCTGTCGTTCCACCCGGAGCGCTCCCAGTCCAAGGTCAAGTTCCTGCTCGACCAGGCTGAATGCCCCGTCAGCAATCCGCCGCCGATGACGATGATCATCAACATCCCCGAGAGCGTGTTGCTGATCAAGGTGAGCAAGATGTCGGACGGTCGCGGCGACACCTTCGGCTACACGCTGGTGTTCTACGACATCACCGATGCCGTGACGCGCGACGACGCGGCCGGCCAGCGGCCCGGCACCAAGCGCCAACTGCTCAAGATACCGACCGTCTCGGGCAACCGCATCGTGCTGGTGGATGCGTCCACCGTGCGCTACATCCGCTCCGAGGGCCACTACACCTGGGTGCACACGGCGCAGGGGTCGAGCTTCTGCAACCTCACCATCAGCGACCTCGAGGGACGGCTCGACAGCGGCTCCTTCCTGCGCATCCACCGCAGCTACGTGGCCAACCTCGACTTCGCCGAGCAGATCGTGCGCGACGACGGCAAGGTCATGCTCAAGCTCAGCGGTGGCGACGACCATGGCTTGCCGGTGGCGCGCACCAGCGTGCCGCGGCTGCTCGACCGGCTCGGCATCGCCGAGACCGCGGCCGAGCGCTGAGGAGACTCTGAACAAGTCCTTCGCGGATCGCGCATCCTCGGCGCTCGCCCTCGCGAGGACTTGTTCAGAGTCTCCCTGACCGCAGCCCGTTCTGCGTTCTTCGTGCGCTGAACGCCGCCGTTCGTGTACGGCGGCGCGCGGTTCGTGCAATGCCTGCGCTTGCTGCACCGCACTGTAGATATGGTCGAAGCCGTTGCATTTGGAGACAGCGACCATGACGCCAGCAGCATTCGAATACCACGCGCCCCGTTCGGTCGCGGATGCCATCCGCCTGCTCGGCGAACTCGGCCCCGATGCCAAGCTGCTGGCGGGCGGCCACAGCCTGCTGCCGATGATGAAGCTGCGCTTCGCCACGCCGACGCACCTGATCGACCTGGGCAAGGTGCCGGGGCTGCGCGGCATCCGCCAGGTCGGCGACGCGATCCACATCGGCGCGATGACGACGGAGAACGACCTGCTGACCTCGGCGCTGCTGGCCGACAAGCTGCCCTTGCTGGTCGAAGGCGCGGGCTGGATCGCCGACCCGCAGGTGCGCTACAAGGGCACGATCGGGGGCGACATCTCGCATGGCGACCCGGGCAACGACCATCCTGCCCTGATGCTGGCGCTGGACGCATCGTTCGTGCTGGCCGGCGCGCAGGGCGAGCGTGTCGTGAAGGCCGATGGCTACTTCCTCGGCATGTATTCGACGCTGCTGGAGCCGGATGAGATCCTCTCGGAGATCCGCATACCGATCCCGCCGCCGGGCACGGGATGGTCGTACCAGAAGCTCAAGCGCAAGACGGGCGACTTCGCCACGGCGGCCACAGCGGTGCAGTTGCAGATGGATGGCGCGAAAGTCGCCAGCGTCCGCATCGCGCTGACCAACGCAGCGTCAACCGCGCTCAGGGCGAACGATGCCGAGCAATCCCTTATCGGCCAGTCCATCGACAACGCGAGCCTCGCCGAAGCCGCGCGCCTCGCCATGGCCATCTGCGACCCGACCGCCGACCAGCGCGGCGACGCCGAATACAAGGTCGCGATGTGCGGCGAGATGACGCGCCGCGCCTTGCAGGCCGCGTGGGCCCGCACCCAACACTGACACCAGGAGACAGCAGGATGGCGAACATTCACACCGTGTCGTTCAAGCTCAACGGCAAGCCCGTCGACGTGTCGGTCGAGCCGCGCGAACTCTTGATCCACACGTTGCGCGAACGGCTCGCGCACACCGGCCCGCACATCGGCTGCGAGACCTCGCATTGCGGGGCCTGCACGGTCGACCTCGATGGCATGTCGGTCAAGTCATGCACCGTGCTCACCGTGCAGTGCGAGGGCGCGGAGATGGTGACCATCGAAGGCCTGGAACAAGCCGGCGTGCTGCACGCGCTGCAACAGGCCTTCCATGAGGAACACGGCCTCCAGTGCGGCTACTGCACGCCCGGGATGATCACGCGCGCCTGGCGGCTGTTGCAGGAGAACCCGGATCCGAGCGAACAGGAGATCCGCTACGGCATCGCCGGCAACCTGTGCCGATGTACCGGCTACCAGAACATCGTGAAGGCGGTGCAGTCCGCCGCGAAGAAGCTCGCCGCCGCAAAGGCCGCCAGCGCAGCGCCTGCCGCCGCTGCCGCGGCCGAGGAAGCCACCCCGGCACAGCAGCCTGTCACGGCCTGACAGCGCCCATCCCCACCCGATCACCACCGGAGGTTTCCATGGGCGACATGTCCGAACTCCAGCAGCGCGAACTCAATCTGCAAGGCATGGGCACCTCCCTGCTGCGCAAGGAAGACGCGCGGTTCATCCGCGGCCAGGGCAGCTATGTCGACGACATCAAGCTGCCCGGCATGCTCTTCGGCGCAGTCGTGCGCAGCCCCTACGCGCATGCGCGCATCAAGTCCATCGACAAGTCGAAGGCACTGGCTGCGCCGGGCGTCGTGGCGGTGCTCACGGCCGATGACCTCAAGCCGGTCAACCTGCACTGGATGCCCACGCTCGGCGGCGACGTGCAGGCGGTGCTGGCCGACAAGAAGGTCTGCTTCCAGATGCAGGAAGTGGCGATGGTGCTGGGCACCGACCGCTATGCCGCGGCCGATGGCGCGGCGCTGGTGGAGGTCGACTACGAGGAGTTGCCGGCCATCGTCGACCCCAAGAAGTCGATGGACCTCGACGCGGTGGTCATCCGAGAGGACATCGCCGACAAGACCGAGGTGGGCCACGGCCCGCGCACCCATCCCAACCACATCTTCACCTGGGAGGCCGGCGACAAGGCCGCGGCCGATGCGGCCTTCGCCAGCGCGGAGATCACGGTGCGCGAGGAGATCCTGAACCCGCGCGTGCATCCCTGCCCGCTGGAGACCTGTGGCTGCGTCGCCTCCTTCAACAAGGCCACCGGCTACCTCACCGTCTACATGACGACGCAGGCACCGCACCTGGTGCGCACGGTGCTCGCGATGCTCTCGGGTGTGGCGGAAAGCAAGATCCGCGTGGTCGGCGGCGACATCGGCGGCGGCTTCGGCAACAAGGTGCCGGTGTATCCGGGCTACGTGGTGGCGATCGTCGCGTCGATCGTCACGGGCGTGCCGGTGAAGTGGATCGAATCGCGCATCGACAACATCTCGACCACCGGCTTTGCGCGGGACTATCACGGCGTCGGCGAACTGGCCGCCGACAGCCAGGGCCGCATCAAGGGCCTGCGCTTCACCGCACTCGCGGACCACGGCGCCTTCAACTCGCATGTGTCGGCGACCAAGCTGCCGGCGGGCCTGTTCTCGATCTGCACCGGGTCGTATGCGATCCCGAATGCCTACTGCCGCGTCGATGCGGTCTACACCAACAAGGCGCCGGGCGGCGTGGCGTACCGCTGCTCGCTGCGGGTGACGGAGGCGGTGTATCTCATCGAACGCATGATCGATATCCTGGCGCTCAAGCTCGGCATCGACAAGGCCGAGATTCGCCGGCGCAACTTCGTGAAGACGGAGGACTTCCCCTACACCACCTCGCTCGGCTGGACGCTGGACAGTGGCAACTACGAGCCCGCGCTGGACAAGGTACTCAAGGCCTGCGACTACGAGGGCCTGCGCCGCGAGCAGGCGGCACGCCGCGCCGATCCGACTTCGGAAACTCTGATGGGCATCGGCCTCGCGACCTTCACCGAGATCGTCGGCGCCGGGCCGACCAAGGTCTGCGACATCCTCGGCATCGGCCTGTTCGACAGCTGCGAGATCCGCGTGCATCCGACCGGCGGCGTGATCGCGCGGCTCGGCACCATGACGCAAGGCCAGGGCCACGCGACCACTTACGCTCAGATCATCGCGACCGAGCTCGGCCTGCCGGCAAGTGACATCGTGGTGGAAGAGGGCGACACCGACAAGGCCCCCTATGGCGCCGGCACCTGGGGCTCGCGCTCGACGCCGGTATCGGGCGCGGCCACGGCGATGGCGGCACGCAAGATCAAGGACAAGGCCAAGAAGATCGCGGCGCACCTGCTCGAAGTGGCCGAGGGCGACCTCGAATGGGAGATCGACCGCTTCAAGGTCAAGGGCAACCCGAGCGCGGCCAAGACCATGAAGGAGATCTGCATGGTCTCGCACACCAGCAACATCCCGGCCGGCATGGAGCAAGGTCTGAACGCAGTCTCCTACTACGACCCGCCGAACATGACCTACCCCTTCGGCACCTACCTCTGCGTGGTCGATGTCGACAAGTTCACCGGCGTGGTCCACGTGCGTCGCTTCTACGCGCTCGACGACTGCGGCACGCGCATCAACCCGATGGTCATCGAGGGGCAGATCCATGGCGGCCTGACCGAAGCCTTCGCGGTGGCGATGGGCCAGCAGATTCCCTTCGACGAGAACGGCAACCACTTGGGCAACAGCCTGATGGACTACTTCCTGCCAACCGCGATGGAAACGCCGCACTGGGAGACCGACCACACCGTGACGCCGTGCCCGCACCACCCGATCGGCGCCAAGGGCGTGGCCGAGTCGCCGCACGTGGGCGGCATCCCCTGCTTCAGCAACGCGGTGATCGATGCGTTCTCGCACCTGGGCGTGACGCACATGGACATGCCGCACAACGCCTGGCGCGTGTGGAAGCAATGCCACGCGCTGGGCATCGACAAGCGCACATGAAGGTACAGCTCGAAAAGACCTTTCCCATGCCCGGGTCCGCGGACGCGGCATGGGTGGTCCTGCAAGACATCGATGCCGTCGCGGGCTGCATGCCCGGCGCGAAGATCACCGAGCGCATCGACGCGACGCACTTCAAGGGCACGGTGGGCGTGAAGTTCGGGCCGGCCAGCATGTCGTTTCGCGGGGACGTGGAGATCCTGTCGCTGGATGCGGCTGGCCGGACGCTGCGGCTGATGGGCAAGGGCACCGACAGCACGGGTAGCTCGGGTGCGTCGATGGATCTGACGGCGCGCGTCGAGGCGATCGATGCGGCTGCCTGCAACCTCGTGGGCACGAGCGAAGTCGCGATGAGCGGCAAGGCCGCGGCCTTCGGCGGACGCATGATGGATTCGGTGGCGGACCAGGTGCTGAAGCAGTTCGCGGCGAACTTTGCGGGGCGGGTGAAGGCGGTGCGGGCGGCGGGGCCGGTGGGTGGGCCTGCGGAGCCCGCTTCACCGGCGATAGCGGCGGAGGTGCCATCCGGCGCGGGCGTCGCGGCTGGATCGCCAGCGGCATCCACATTGGCAGGCACCGGCGTATCAGGAACGACGTTCGCTTCGGAGGCGGCGTTGACAGGGGCAATGTCGCCCACTGCGGCGGCATCGTTGGCATCGCCAACGACGCTCACTCCGGCGTCATCGTCGGCATCGACAGCGGCGTCCACCGAAGCGGCGTCCCTGGCATCCGGCGCGGCGGGGTCAGCGCAAGTCGGTTCCGCAACGCCCGTGCGCTCGCCCGGCGCGTCGGTGTCGACTTCCGCGGCGCCTTCCGTTGCGATGGTCGCAGCCTCGACAGCCCCTGCCGAAGCCGCGCAACTCAACGCCTTCGCGATCGCATGGGCCATCTTCAAGGACTGGCTGCGCTCGCTCTTCGGCGCCAGACGCGCATGAGCACCTCCGAGCGCTCCCTCGCGCTCGCCGGCTTGCAGCAGCAACTTGGCGACGCGGGCTATGTCGCGGAGCCGGGCCTCGTGGCTGCGCTGCTGCTGATGCAGGACCTCGGACGCCCGCTGCTGCTCGAAGGCGATGCCGGCGTCGGCAAGACCGAGGTCGCGAAGGTCCTGGCCGCGGTGCGCAACACCCGCCTGATCCGCCTGCAATGCTATGAAGGCCTGGACGCGCACGCGGCGATGTACGAGTGGAACTACCAGCGCCAGTTGCTCGCCATCAAGCTGCTCGAGCAGGACGAGCGCGCAAGCTCGAAGGACCTTGCCCAGAAAGAGCAGGACATCTTCTCCGAGCGCTACCTGCTCAAGCGCCCGCTGCTAGAGGCCATCACCTGCGACGAACCACCGGTGCTGCTGATCGACGAGGTCGACCGCGCGGACGAAGCCTTCGAGGCCTACCTGCTGGAACTGCTCTCCGACTTCCAGTTGTCGATCCCCGAGCTCGGCACCGTGCATGCCACCAGCCGGCCGATCGTGGTGATCACGTCGAACGGCACGCGCGAGCTGTCCGACGCGCTACGCCGCCGCTGCCTCTACCAGTTCATCGACTATCCCGACCACGAGAAGGAACTCGCCATCGTGCACAAGAAGGCGCCCGATGCAGCAGCCCAACTGGCGCAGCAGATTGTCTCCTTCGTGCAGTCCGTGCGGCGCATGGACTTGCAGAAGAAGCCCGGCATCGCCGAGACGCTCGACTGGACCGCCGCGCTGCTGCGCCTGGGCATCTCGGTGATCGACATCGACGGCGCCGAGCGCATCATGGAAACGCTCAGCGCGCTCATCAAGACACGCGATGACCGTGCCGCCTTACCGCGCGCCGTGGTGGCGCGACTGGCGGCCGCATGCTGACATTCCAAGCCCCCGCGGCAGGCGAGCGGGCCGCGCAGCGCCTGGCCGGCTTCCCCGGCTTCCTGCGCGCCAATGGCTTTTCCGTCGGCGGCGCCGATGCGGTCGACGTCCTGCAGGCCGCGCAGCGCATCGATGTGCTGGACCGGCCCGTCCTGCGCTGGAGCCTGCAGGCGCTGCTGTGCGGCCGCCGCGACGAATGGCATCGCTTCGACGAACTCTTCGATGCCTGGTTCCTGCCCGCCAACAAATGGCAGCGCCCCGAACGTCGCGGACCCGATGCCGAAGGCATGAGCGGCGACCGGTCGGCCAGCCATCCGCGCGAGGGCGATGCCGCCAACGACGATGACAAGGGCGCGCAACGCCGCGACACCGCGAGCCGCCAGCAGGTCCTGAGTTCCGCCGATTTCCGCGACCTCGTCGCACGCGAACACACGCTCGACATCGAGGCCTTGATGCGCCGCTTCGCGCGCCGGCTGAAGCACATCGAGTTGCGCCGCCAGGCCACCGCCCTGCACGGCCGCCGCCTCGACCTGCGCGCCACCATCCGCCGCAGCGTGGCCAGCGGCGGGACGCCTTTTCATCTCGCGTGGAAGGACCGCCGACGCGTGCGCCCGCGCATCGTGCTGCTGATCGACGTGAGCCGCTCGATGGCCGCCTACAGCTTCTTCTACCTGCGCCTGGCACGCGCCCTCGGCGCCGAGCTGACGGACGTGCACAGCTTCATCTTCCACACCCGCGTGACGGCGGTGACGCGCGCGCTGCACGACCCCGACCCGTGGCGCGCGCAGGAGCAACTGCACCTCATCGCCCAGGGCTGGGCCGGCGGCACGCGCATCGGCGAGAGCCTGGCGCAGTTCAACCGGGAGCATGCGCCGCGCATCGTGCATTCGCGCACCGCCGTCATCGTCATGAGCGATGGCTACGACACCGGCGAGCCCTCGCAGCTGTCGGACGCGCTGGTGCAACTGCGCCGCCGCGCACGCCGCATCGTCTGGCTCAACCCGCTGTGCAACAGGCCGGGCTATGCCCCGGTCAGCCAGGGCATGCAGGCCGCCCTGCCGCACCTCGACCTGCTCGCGCCGGGCGCGGACCTCGCGAGCATCGCCGCGGTGCTGCCTGCGCTGATGAGCGCGCTGCGTTGAAAGGAGCCATCGACCATGGGCTGCATCCTCAAGGGCAACAGCGGCTTGTACAGCCGCATGACGGTGGGCGCCGTGCTGCTCGCGGCCGGCGCAGGGTCGCGCCTGGGCGGGCGGCCCAAGGCGCTGCTGGAACTCGGCGGCGTGCCGCTGATCCTGCGCCAGCTGATCGCACTCTCGGGCGCCGGCGTGGACGAAGTCGTGGTGGTGCTCGGCCACCATGCGGAAGCGGTCGAGGCGGCGGTACGCACCTTCCCGATCACGCTGGTGCACAACCCGGATCCCGATGCGGGCCAGCCTTCGTCGGTACGCATCGGCCTGCAGGCCCTGTCGCCCAGGCTCGACGCCGTGATGGTGGCGCTGGCCGACCAGCCCATGATCGACGCGCAAGACGTGATCGACCTCATCGGCGCCTTCAAGAAGCGCGGCGACGCGGCCATGGTCGTGCCGCGCGTGCGCGAAGAAGGCGGTGAGACCTCGCCTGGCAACCCCGTCATCTTCGATGCCGCGCTGCGCGACGAATGGCTCGCCGGCGATGCCAACCTCGCCTGCCGCAAGTGGCGGCAAGCGCATCCCGAACGCGTGCGCTGGTTCGACACCGACAACCGCCGCTACCGCATCGACATCGACACGCCCGAGGACATCGAACGCTTCGCGGCAGCGACCGGCCACCGCTTGACATGGCCCGCCTCGCCGGCACTCGCCGCCACGCCATGAACGATGCTGCCGCGCCGGACGCCTTCTCGCCGCGCCTGACCATCGCGCGCGCCACGGCCTGGGCGCTGCTGCTGGCGGGCTGGGTCGGGCTGGGTGGCCTGGCGCTGTCGTTGACGCCGAGCCTCGAGGGCGTGCATGCGCTGGTGGCCGCCTGGCTGCTCGCGCTGGGTG